>QMMB01000080.1 GCA_003647035.1 Deltaproteobacteria bacterium
AACCCGAGCGCGAGTCACTTCGCGTTCGGCAAGCACGAGGTCCGCGAGCGCTTGGTGCTCGAGGGGTCACGCTCGATGGCGGTGACCTACCTGTACGCCAACCTCCTTGGCAACGAGGCGGGCCGTGTGATCTACGATGGGGGCTGCTACATCGCCCAAAACGGCACACTCCTCGAGCAGTCGCCGCGGCTCACTTTCGATGATTCGGTGCTTACAACGGCCGTCGTCGACGTCGAGGCTTCCCGAACTGAGCAGGTGCGAACCAACAGTTTCCAAGCAGACAGCACCGACCCGGGGGCGAAGAGAGTCAGCGTAGATTTCGAGTTTCCACGCGCCCGCATCGAGCGAAGCGAGCCGGCCGCTCCTGCATGGGAGGCCAGCAAACACCACAAAGAAGAGGAGCTCATGCGCTCCCTCACGCTCGCTCTGTTCGACTATCTCCGAAAGAGCCATTCGCGAGGGTTCGTGCTCAGTATCAGCGGAGGTGCGGACTCCGCGGCGGCGGCTTGTCTCGTCTCCCTGATGGTCGGCCGCGCACTGCAGGAGCTCGGCGCCAAGCATTTCGCTGAAAAAGTCGGCCTCGATCCCGAAGCAAGCGCCCGTGATTGGGTCGGCAAGCTCCTATGCTGCGCCTACCAACCGACCGACAACAGCGGCGACGTCACACGCAACGCAGCCACCGCCGTAGCCGAAGCGATCGGCGCCACGTTCTACGTGCTCGACGTGCAGCACATCGTCGACGCGTACGAGAGTTTGATCAGCGGCGCGGTGGGACGACCGCTAACCTGGGAGCAGGACGATATCACGCGGCAGAACATCCAAGCTCGCGCGCGTGGCCCAAGCGTTTGGATGCTGGCCAACATGCGAGGGGCGTTGCTCCTGTCGACGAGCAATCGCTCCGAGGCGGCAGTTGGCTACGCGACGATGGACGGTGACACCTGCGGTGGCCTGAGTCCGATTGCCGGAATCGACAAGGCCTTCCTCCGGCGCTGGCTTCGCTGGCTCGAAACCGAGGGCCCGGTTGGCATGCAGCCGATTCCCGCGCTCCATGGCGTCAACCTACAGACGCCCACCGCAGAGCTCCGTCCGAGGGACAGCGACCAAACCGACGAAGGCGACCTGATGCCCTATCCCGTGCTCGACGTCATCGAGCGATTGGCGATCGGAGACAAGCTCCCGCCGGCCGATTGCCTCGAGGTTCTGACGAGCGAGTTCTCCGAGCACGACGAAGAAACCCTCCGTGCCTGGGTGAGGCGCTTTTTCCAACTTTGGTCGCGCAACCAGTGGAAGCGGGAGCGGTACGCGCCATCGTTTCACGTCGACGACAAGAACCTCGACCCAAAGACTTGGTGCCGGTTTCCGATCCTGTCCGGCGGCTTCGAGCGCGAGCTGTCAGAGCTTTGAGCGAACCGTTGTGGCCATGCGCTCCATCTCCGCGCGCGCGATCTCCGGATGCTCCATCGTCATGAAGTGGGTAGCTTCTTCGAGAATCAGAAGGCGCGTGCCGGGTTGGCACCGCATGAACGCGTCTCGAGACGCCCTGGTGGACGGCGGACCCTCATGCTCGCGGGCGATCAACGTGATCGGGCATCTCACCTTCTTGATGTCCTTGTAGGGGTTGACGCTTGCCGAAATAAAACTCCTGCTCTCCCAAGCCCGATCACAGCTGAGGCGGACGCTCCCTTCCTCCGTTGCCAAGGTCCCACCCTCGACGTACGCCTCGATCCATTCGCGGGGCCAAGTTCGGAACGGTCCCTTCCCCACGTAGTTCTCGACCGCGGCTCGTTGGGAGGGAAACTCCATGCGCCGGCGCGCTGCTGCTCGGGAGATCGGGATGAGGCGCCCCGTCAAGCCGAACGCGCGGGCGAAAACCAACATCGGAATGTGGCGCGGCGGCACGATGACCGGATCGATGAGCACCAAACCTTGGACCAAGTCGGGGCGCGCAGCGGCGAGCTCCATGCTCACCGTCGCGCCCATCGAATGGCCGGCGAGGACCGTTGGCCGCGAGAGGGTTTCGACGAACGCCTCGAGATCTTTGCGGTACTGGGCCCAAGAGCGCAGCTTCTTGGGGTCCGCTTTCGCTTTGGACATCCCATGGCCGCGCGCGTCCATAGCGGACACGTCCAGCGACGGATCGAGCCCTGAAAGGAGCTCTCGATAGGTCTCCGCGTTGAATCCGGTAGCGTGGGCGAAATGCACTGCAACGCGCCCTTCACCGTTTGTTTCACGGTGGAGAACCGAAAAATCTCCGAAGCGTTCGCGTTGAAGGGGTGCCACGGCTATTCGGTCGAGATTCTCTTGAACACGCGAGCGACGATGCCATCGGTGGTCGCCGGCATCAGGCGTTTGAGGGCGTCGGCCATGCGTGCTTCTTTGGTGATCAAGACGCGCGGCGAGTTGTACTCGATCGCCTTGACGACCCGCGCGGCAACCACATCTGGCGTCGTGCCAAGGCGATCGAACAGGCGTTGGGTGGAATCGCGGAGCTCCTTGTGCGTATCGGTAACCAGGCGCGCGTTCCTCACGATGTTGGTCTTGATCGCCCCCGGGTGAACCGACGTGACGCCGATGTTCTCGTCCGCGAGCTCGGCGCGCAACGACTCGCTAAAGCCACGCACCGCGAACTTCGTCGCGACGTAGCTCGTTTGAAGGGGCGGCGCGATAATCCCAAACACGCTCGACAGATTGACGATGTGCCCCTCCCCGGCCGCCTTGAGGTGCGGGAGAAAGAACTTGCACCCGTAGATCACGCCCCAGAGGTTCACGCCGAGAATCCACTCGAGGTCCTCGATGCTGTGCTCTTCGAACGACGCGTAGACGGTCACGCCCGCGTTGTTGACGAGAATGTGAACCGCGCCGTGCGCATCGACGACGTCCGACGCGAATGCCTCCATCTGCGTCTTGTCGGAAACATCGACTCGATGCGCCGTCACGCTCGTGCCGCCAGCTTCGAGCTCGGCGCGCAACGCCTCGAGTGCATCCTCATTCACATCGCAAATCGCCATCCGGCAGCTTTTGGCAGCCAAGGCGAGGGCTGTTTCGCGCCCGATGCCGTCCCCAGCGCCGGTGACTACAGCAACTTTCCCCCCGAGATCACGCATTCGCCCTCCAACCCGAACCGTAGGAGCCTTGGCCCCCCGCGCAACCCCAGCGGCTCAGCCGAACGCGTAGCGCACGCCCGTCAGCTGCTCGGACTCCTCCCACAAACGCGCGGCGACCTTCGGATCGCGCGCCTTGCTCAGAGGCTCGACGATCTCCGGGGGACCGTGCCATCCCATGAAGCGCGTCGGTCCGACATACTCGCCGCCACGCAAGGGCTCGACCGTGGCAAAGATGGTGGGCAGCGCGCCGGCAGCGGCGTCCTGCGCCAACATCGAATTCCCCCACGCGCTCAAGCGCTCCATCAGCTTGGACCCCTCCATCCTGGGGCCGGCTTCTTGCAAGTTGGTCGCCGCCCAGCCTGGGTGACAGGCAACGCTGATCGTGCCGTTACCCGCGTCTTTGAGTCTCCGGTCGAGCTCATGGGTGAACAGCAGGTTCGCCAACTTGCTTTGCCCGTACGCGCCCCACTTGCTGTAGCTCTTCTCGGATTGGAGATCGTGGAACCGGATCTTGCCGAACTTGTGCGCGATGCTGCTGACGTTCACGACGCGCGATCCCGGCGCGGCCAGGAGTAGGTCGAGCAGGCGCCCCGTCAAGGCGAAGTGACCCAGATGGTTGGTGCCAAGCTGCATCTCGAAGCCGTCGGTAGTGGTTCGCTGCGGCAACGCCATGACCCCGGCGTTGTTGATCAGCCCGTTGAGCCGCGAGTGCCCTTCACGAAACGAAAGCGCGAAGGCCTGCACAGAAGACAGGTCGGAGAGATCGAGCGGAATGAGCTCCAGTCGCGCGGTCGGAGCTTCGTTTTGGATGCGATCGGCGGCCGCCTTGGCCTTGTCTTGGTGCCGGCATGCCAGGATCACGTCGGCCTTGCGCTTCGCGAACGCGAGCGCCGCTTCATAACCGATGCCGCTGTTGGCCCCTGTGACGATCATCACACGGCCCGAAAGGTCGGGGACTTGGTCGAGATTCCAATCGTGAGGCATATCGCGCACCGTACACCCCTGAGCCGCCCGCCGCCGCCACCATGGCTGAAAAGGCCACCCTCGACCCCCCCGCTGTGTTAGATTTCGACCCGTTGGGTGCAGTGGGCCCCGGCGTGGGAGGATGAGTATGCGAGTTTTGATTATTCTAATGCTGAGCGGAACGCTCGGGGTTCTAGGTTGTGCCACCGACGAGACCACCGATGGCACCGGCGGCTCGGCAGGCTCCGGCGGCTCGGCAGGCTCCGGTGGATCGGCAGGCACAGGCGGCTCCGGCGGTGCCATCGATCCAACCGAGGCATTCTGCGCCCAGTACGAAGACGTCTGTGGCTTCGACGGCGCCGGTCATCAGAGCGACGAAGAGTGCCATACCGCGTACGACGGGTACGAGGGCCAGACGGCATCAGGGGGCGAGCCTCGTCAGGAGTGTGTCGAGACGCACCTCGGCTTCGCAGAAAGCACGATGGATACAGCGACACACTGCCCCCACGCTACGGGCGCGGCACCCTGCAACGACGCTGCTATGTGACGAAGACCCGCTACTAACATAGGGGGCAGCCCCCTTTACCAACCGTGAAACGGGATCCCCTGGGGTCCCGTTTCGCAATTTGGGCTCGAGGTGGTAACAAGCTGACTGCGGAGCGCTAAGAAGCCTTGGGCAGGCGAGGAGAACGGGTATGCGATTCATCGTGGCATTGGTTTTGGGTGGAGCACTGGCGCTGGTCGGGTGTGATAGCGATGGCGGCTCGGGCGGGGGCGCGGGCTCCGCCGGAAGCGGGGGCGGAGACGGGTCTACACCGACGATCACGGCGGTCGCTTGGGAAGCAGCCGGGGACTGCGCGGCGTTCCAATCGTCCGATGTCGTAGTTACCGTGACGGCGCCCGATCCGGATACCGACGCCGGCGACCTGATCTACAGCGGAAGCGTCAGCGGCTGTGAGGGCCCCATCGACGCAGCGGTCTCGACGATCAGCTGTCCGAACGTCGCGTCCTACCCAGGCACCGTGATGGTCTCGGACCCGGATGGCAACGACAGCACGCCGGTCGCCTTCACCGTCCCGATCTGCGAGAGCGGAAGCTGCACGACCGACCCCGACACCTGCGGCTAACGCCGACACTGACACTGACACTGACACTGACACTGACACTGACACTGACACTGGCGCTGACACTGACACTGGCACTGGCACCGGCACTGAGCACCGGCGCTCGTCGACTTCTACGCAGGAGGACGGCTCGGGATGGGCAGCACAGTGAATGGGTCGGCGCCTCCGCGTATGCCGACTTGAGGTGCCAGGCGACGGGGCTCCCATTCGCGAGCACGCCCGTCCCGAGCCGTCCTCCGGTGACTCAGCGGCACAACCCAGTGGCTGGCACTGACACTGACACCGCCCTCTGTTATGCTCCCGCGTCTCAATGTCCGAAACGACTAAGTATGAAGCCGAGGTCGTCGTCATTGGCGCGGGCCTCGCCGGTATGGTGACCGCGCTCGAGTTGCTCGATGCCGGCAAACGCGTGGTCATGTTGGACGCGGCCACGCGCGAGCGCTACGGCGGGCTCGCCCTGTTGTCGTTTGGCGGCATGTTCTTCGTCGACTCTCCGGAGCAACGCAAGAACGGCATCAAAGATTCGGTCGACCTCGCGATGAGCGATTGGGTCCGTTACGGGGATCTCGACCCCGACGACGTGTGGCCATTCCGGTGGGCAGAAGCCTACGTCAACCGTTGCACCGAAGAGGTCCGCGGCTGGCTTGCCGAGCGCGATGTGAGCATCTTCCGCGCCGTCGGCTGGACCGAGCGCGGGTACTTCGTGCCCGGCAACTCGGTGCCGCGGTTTCACATCGTGTGGGGCACCGGTGAAGGCATCGTGTTGCCACTGATCGAGCGCCTCGATGCGCACGAGAAGTCCGGGAAGCTTGAGCTGCACTTCGACCATCGAGTCGATGGCATCACCCAAGAGGGCGGCCAAGTCGTCGGTTGCCATGGCGCGAGCAACGCCGGCTCGTTCGAAGCGAAGGGCGACGCCGTCGTCATCGCCGCAGGCGGGATCGCAGGCGACCATGACAAGGTGCGCGAGGTGTGGCCGAGGGACCAATGGGGCGAGCCACCCGAGCACATGCTCAACGGGTCGATCCTCGAAGCCGACGGCAAGCTCCTCGACCGCGCCCAAGAGCTCGGCGCGAACATCACGCATCTCGAAAAAATGTGGAACTACGCGGCGGGCGTTCGGCACTGGGAGCCGCTGTTCCCCAACCATGGGCTGAGTCTGGTTCCCGCGAAGTCTCCGGTCTGGGTCAACTACCAGGGCCGCCGCTTCGTCGACCCCCCGTTGGTCGGCGCCTACGACACCCTGATGCTGGTCGATCGTATCTGCCAAGAGAAAAAGAAGTACTCCTGGCAGGTGATGAACCGCAAGATCGCCAACAAGGAGTTCGCTGTTTCGGGAGCCGAGTTCAACCCGGCCGTCCGCGACAAGAAAATGCTGACTTTCCTTCTACGCCTGCTGCAGGGCAATGGAGAACAGGTTCAAGAGTTCATCGACCACTGCCCTGACTTCGTCACCGCGAGCACCGTAGGCGAGCTCGCAGACAAGATGAACGCACTGACGGGCACCCAGGACGTCGACGCAGTCCTGCTCGAGCGCGACATCGCCGACTACGACGCCAATATCGCGCGAGGCCCGAAATTGCAGAACGATGATCAGCTTCGTCGCATCGCGCACGTTCGCCAATACCTCGGCGACCGGCTGCGCACCTGCAACATGGCGCGCATCGTCGACCCGGACGCCATGCCGCTGATCGCGATCCGGATGCAGATCCTGACACGCAAGAGCCTGGGCGGCATCCAGGTGGACCTCGATGCAAAGGTCCTCAACCAACAAGGCGACCCCATCCCCAACCTGTTCGCCGTCGGCGAGGCCTGCGGTTTCGGAGGTGGCGGGATGCACGGAAAACGGGCGCTCGAGGGAACATTCCTCGGGGGCTGTGTCTATTCGGGTCGCGTCGCGGCACGCGCGATCAACAGCGGCCACGGCGTCAGGTAGTCCATGAAGCAAAGCGGTGCATGGTTGACGGCGCGGGCGCTCAAACGGCATACAATCGGATGAGGCCGCCCATGTTGCACCGTGCTATCCCCGTTGTCTGTTCGCTTCTCGCGTGCGCGATGCTTGGCTCGATGTCCGTCGTGCCCCTGGCGGCGGCAGACCGCTCGCCGGACAAACCCGCCGCTCCGAAGAACATCGACGCAACCCCCCCGCTAGTCCCGATACCGAATGCCCGGGTTACCAAGACGGGCCTTCTCATCGGCGGCCAGCCGACCCCCGAGCAGCTCAAGGCTATTCATCAAGCCGGGTACAGACTGGTCGTCACGCTGCGAACGGACGCGGAGCCAGGCGACGAGGGCGAGCAGGCGGCCGTGGAACGCATGGGTATGAAGTATGTGTCGATTCCAGTCGCCGGCGCCAAGGGCCTCACGGAAGACAACGCACGGGCGCTCGACAAGGCGCTGGGCGAAGTCGACGTGCTGCCAGCGGTCGTGCACTGCGCTACGGGAGAGCGCGTAAGTGCCTTGTTGGGCCTCAAAGCATTCGTCGTCGACCGCTTGAGCGCGTCTGCGGCGATCGACTTGGCCAGGAGTCTGGGCATGAAGAGGCTCGAGGCCGCCCTACGCGAGCGAATCTCCGAGATCTGCAAATCCGACAAGTCTCGCAACTGCCAGGACGCGCCGTGAGCGACAAACCGAGCGCGTTGGTCTTGCTCGCGCAGGGCAGCGAAGAGATGGAAGCCGTGATCAGTATCGATGTTTTGCGTCGCGGCGGACTTGAAGTGATCGTTGCCGGCGTCGACGGTGCTGAGCCGATTCGGTGCAGCCGCGGCGTCGTCATCTCGCCTGACGTGGCACTCGACGACGTGAACGGTGATTTCGATGTCGTCGTCCTCCCAGGAGGCGCGGAAGGGGCTCGACGCTTGGCGCAGTCGGGCAAGGTGGGAGACATTCTTCGTTGCCAAGAAGAGAGTGGCCGCTTGGTGGGCGCAATCTGCGCGGCGCCGATCGCGCTCCCGGCCCATGGGGTGTTCGAGAACCGGCAGCTCACGAGCCATCCAAGCGTCAAGGCGATGCTCGAAGAATGGGGTGACTACAGCGAGCACCCTGTGGTAGCGGACGGTAACCTCATCACGAGTCGCGGCCCAGGCACCGCGTTCCCCTTCGCGTTGCGCATCGTGGGGACCCTCACCGACGCGCGACGTATGGTCGAGATACGCGCGCCGATGATGTTCCCCGTGCAGGTCTCTTAGCCGGGCGGTTCGGGCGGCCGCGTCACGCGAGGTCGCACCGACACCTTGGCTCGTGCCACGTAGGACAGGAGCTTGCGAATGGGTGTCTCGTCGAAGAAACCTGGTGCGGTCGGCGTCTGGTCGGGCTCGGGAACCGGCAGGGTGGCGATGATTGCACCGTCCCCCGAATGACGAAACTTCACGTCGGGACTCAGCGACTCGATCATGCGCCTCGACGCGGTGTTGTCCGCCAGAAGCTCGGTGCAAAACCACCGAACGTCCCGCTCCCAGGCGGCTTCGATCAAGCGCTGCAACATGATCGCGCCGAGCCCCTTGCCATGAAAGTCGTCGAGAATGGTGACCGCCGGCTCGGCAGTGTCCGGCTGATCGCTCAAACGAACGAACCGAGCGCTCCCGACGCCCTCCGGCTTGGACACCAGATGCTTCCGAATGGCCCCTATCGCGAAGTGGTCGATGCCATCCACCTCGGTGAGGTAGCGAAGCTCCCTCTCGGTCAGCGTGGCTTTCGGCGCCATGAACCGCGCGTACCGGGAGTCAGCCGACAAGTGCTCGAAGCCGTCGAGGAGCAACTGCTTGTCATCGGGCCGCACGGGACGAAGGAAAATCCGTTGACCGTCCGAAAGTTGAACGGTTTCCTCGTAGGACTCGCCGTACCGGTAGTGCTGCTCTGCAACCCCCATCGCCACACTACCCTAGAGACGATCGAGCTCGCGCACAACAGCGTCCATCGCCGCCGCGGCCCCCATCCGCAGCCGATGGTCCACGATGTGTGACACCTGACTCGTGCCCGGGTTGATTTCCACCGTCAGAGCACCGCGTCGACGGGCGTCGATGATGGGCTCGGCGATGTACGGGAAGACGCTGGTCGTCCCGATTGAGAACACCGCATCGAACCCCTCCATCAACTGCTCCTGCAGCACCTTGGTCTGGTCGAGCGGCAGCATCTCCCCGAACAGGACCACCTCGGGCCTCACCAACGAGGCACACTCAGGGCATGACGGCGGGATGTCGAGGCCCGCGTAGCTGGCGACGCGCCAACGGTGACCGCAGCGTGTGCATACCAGGCGGTGCACGTCTCCGTGGATTTCGATGACGTGCTCGCTGCCTGCCGCGTGATGCAAACCGTCCACGTTCTGCGTCAGCGTCCACACACGATCGATGCGGCGCTCGAGCTCCGCGATCACTTCGTGCGCCCGGTTGGGGCCCGCGCTACGGCAGGAGCTTTCGATTTGGTGAATGTACTTCCAGGTGATCGACGGGTCGCGCTTGAACATGGCCCCCGAGAGAGCTGCTTCGATGGGGATGCCGTCGTCGGTTTCGTCTTGGTCGTAGAGCCCCCCGATGCCGCGATACGTCGGCAAGCCCGAATCGGCGGAAACGCCGGCCCCGGTGACAAAAAGGACGCTCCGGCTTTCGCGAAGGCGCCCGACGATCTCGGAGATTTTCCGCTCCTCCACCAGGCTTGGTTATCGTATAATGGCGGCATGCGCCACTTCGTCCTCGACGCACCGCTCCACGAGCCGTTTCCGGACGACACACAGCAAGCCATGTTCGGCTTGGGGTGCTTCTGGGGCGCCGAGCGC
>QMMB01000081.1 GCA_003647035.1 Deltaproteobacteria bacterium
CGCACTGGGACACGATCATCATGATCGCCTCGACGATCGGAGCCGGCTACACCGTCTCCTTGGCGATGCAGTCGCCCGATCCCACCCAGTATTTCGTCGTCTTCCTGTTGTTCTTCATCGTGCTCTTCGCGACCACAGGCATCGGCAATGGCTCGACGTTCCGAATGATAGGCGTCATCTTCGCCAAAGACGTCCGTGGCCCAGTGCTCGGATGGACCTCGGCAATCGCCGCCTACGGCGCGTACCTGATCCCCAAGATCTTCGCGACGCAAATCCAAGCCGGTACGCCGCAGTACGCGCTCTACGGCTTCGCGGCCTACTACGCGAGCTGTCTGGTCCTCAACTGGTGGTTCTACGCTCGCAAAGGAGCAGAAGTCTCCTGCTGATCAGGAGCGAAAAGCGTATCCGCGGGTCCTCTGGAGCCACACAGGAGTCCAGATATGCACCGCGATGGGCCGTATTTGATTCGCGCTCTAACTATACTTTTCGTAAAATATTAACTATACTTTTTGTTAATGAATGTTGCAGAGTTTGACGCGATCGTGATCGGTAGTGGGCCTGGCGGAACCAGCTGCGCGACCTTGCTGCAAAAGCGCGGCGTTCGCACCTGGCTGGTCGAAAAGAACGACTTGCTGGGCGGCAAGATGATCAGCATCGAAAAGGACGGCTACGCCTACGATCTTTTCCCCCACGGTCAGGTGCCGATGACCCAACCCGCGTTCTATCAGATCTATGAGGAGCTCGGTGTGGCTGACGAGTGGGCGCCGGCGTTAGCCTCCGACGACCCGCGGGACATCATTCGTATCGCCTATCGTGCGCGCGACTGGAAAGAGTATCGCGAGGTCATGCAAGGCCAGGCGATGGAGGATCCCACGCCGTTCTTCAAACTGTGGGACCTCCCTGAGTCCGACCAAGAGCGCATCATGGAGTTCATGACGCAAATGGTGACGATGGAGGAGGAGGAGCTGCGGGAGCTCGACGACGTGACGATGCACGACTACCTCCTGCGCCACGACGTGCCCGATGCGATCTACAGCTACCTCGCGTTTCATGCGAACGCCTCACTGGCTGAGGCCATTGATCGCGTTGCAGCCAGCGAGCAGATCCTGATCATGCAGCACATGATGCTCGAGGGCGGCGGCGGACAGTACAAGGGGGGCTTTGGGCAACTGACCAAAGTCATGATCCGCGAGTTCGAAAAGAACGGCGGCACGCTGATCCGCCAAAACCGCGTCGAGCGTATTCTGATCGAAAACGGTGTCGCCGCCGGCGTGGTCACCGCCAAAGGCACCTTTCGAGCACCTGTGGTGGTCAGCTCCGCGGGGCTACAGCCGACGGTGCTCAAACTGATCGGGCCCGAGCACCTCGAGCAGTCCTACAGGGACTATGTCGCCGCGTTAGAGCCCGGTTGGGCCTTCACCAGCATTCGCTACTTCCTCAAGGAACCGGTGATGGATGTTGCGATGTACGTGACCTATTCCGACGAGAGCTGGTGGAACAAGGAACGCTACGACCGCTGCGTGGCAGGCGAGATCCCCAAAGAGGTCATTCTCTTCATGGTCAACCACTCCTTCTACGACGAGAACGCCGCGCCTCCCGGCAAGCAGGTGTTGGTCTCGGGAACCATCTGCCCGCCAGACCCCGACTCGACACAGATCGAGGGTCTCTGGAAGGTCATGGACGAGCAGATGGTGAAACTGTTTCCCAACATTTGGGAGGCGACCGAGCGACGGGAGTACGGCGGCCCGAGAGAGATCAGCAAGCTAACCCGCGACAGCGTGCTGTCGGGCCACGGCGGCGAATGTGTGGGTCTCGGACAGATCGCCGGACAGTGTGGCCAGTTCAAGCCAAAGTCCAAATCGCCGATTCCGGGAGTGTACTTCGCGGGCGCCGACGCGGGTGCCGCCGGCATGGGCACCCATCAATCGGCCCTCTCTGGCATGGCGGTTGCCGATATGGTCGTCGAATATCTGGACGAGCAGAAAACGGATCCGCGAGCGGCTGCGTCCGGCTAGTTCGCTCGTCAGCACTCGTCGGCTATTGCGGCCCCGTATTTCAAGAACGCGCGGCGGCTTGCGGGATGAAAGAAATCCGGAAGGAGGATGTCTTCCGGCTGCGGATAGTGACGGGCCATGAACCCACCATTCCCGCCCCGAAAAGCGTCTGTCATCGCTTCGATCTCGGCGTCGAGAGCGCCGACGGACAAGTCAGGCGAGCTCGACCAAATCGTGTCGACGCAGTTCCAGAGGCACATTCTTCCAGCGCAGAGCTCAGCGAGCGCTGCATGTCCAATCACGCGAGGCTGATCGAGCTGCAATACATCGACGCCCATTGTGATCGCCTCAGGAATCAAAGAAGAGATCTCTCCGCAGCAATGCCAAATGAAATGCATCCCTCTGCGATGAGCGGCGTCGATGATGCGGACGAGCCTAGGCTGAAAGAACTCTCGGAAGACGTCGAGTGAAACGATCAGCCCCGACTGAGCACCGAAATCCTGCCAGGTCATGAACGCATCGACTTCGCCCGCATCGGCGTACTGGTCGAGGCAAGCGATCGTCAGGTCCGTCAGGCGGTCCAGCAACGATTCGAAGCCACTCCTTTGCTCCAACGGAGCCACGAGCATCGCTTCGAATCCCATCAAGTCTCGGATGCGTTCGAAGAGCAAGACCGGATCGGCCGCAACGATATACTTGCCAGCATCTTGCGCCCTTGCGAACAGCGACGCGTAGACTTGGTAGTGCTCTGGGGCGGCCAAATCCGGATACGAGTACTTCTCGAGCTGACTCAAGTCGCGCAGCGGGTGAGTCAGAGTGCGATCAAAAAGCCCCGAGGAAACCTCCCTCTGAACATTCCAATCATCGAGATAGCGGGTTTCGGTCGCGAGGCTCTCACCTCGATCAAAATAGCCGCGCCAACGCAGAAGCGCCGTTTCGAAGAAATCACTCTGGACCGGATCAACGAAGCTATACGGAAAACGCGCTGGCGAATCGAACGCAATGCTTTTCCGAACGAGGTCCCGACTCGTGAGCCCCGCTGGTGTTGGCGGAGGGCGCAGAATTTCGTCCAGCAAGGATTCGCGCGACATGGCTACGAACTATGAATCGGGTAGCGCCCGTGTTCATGCGCCGATTCGACCATCCACCGCAAGCGCGTCGCGTCGACGTAGGGGTGGGAGTGCGCAGCGGAAAGAATGTAGCCACCTCCGCGGGCTGCATCTTGGATGGCCTTCTTCACCGCCGCATCGACCTCACCTCGGGTGCCCTTGACCAGGAGATGGGAGACATCGAGATTGCCGATCAAAACCAGCTTGTGGCCCACTTGTTCGCGAACCCGCTTGAGATCCATGTCGGCCGTCGGTTCCATCGTGATGATGCCGTCAAAGCCCCAGTCCACGAACCTATCCAGAAATTGATAGATCTTGCCGCATGAATGAAACACGAACTTTCGGCCGTAGCTGTGCACCAGATCTGCCACGCGTCGATAGCTTTCCCCGTAGAGTTTCTCAATCAAATCAGGACGCATCAAAGGCCCGGTTTTCTGGCCGAGGTCATCGCCGCCAAGGACGATCTCGACACCAGACTGCATGACGCCCTCCAAGTAACGCAGATAGAAATTCGTCTGGAACTCGACGACCCGTTTGATGAACTGCGGGTTCTCGTACACCAGCTTCGTAAAATCGACGAAACCAATCGCCTGCCAGCTGTTCTCGAAAATTCCGGGCGCCGCATAGCCGATGGGCATGATCTCGTCGCCATGAGCGTCGACGAGTTTCTGGTGAAACGACGTTGCATTCCGAATGACTTGATCAAAAAGCGCCGACTTTTCTTCGACCCATCGGTCCCAGCCTGCCTCGGTGGGACAAAGCGCCTGGCTGTAGTCGACCGACAGGTTGCCACGATCGTCGGTACCCATCGTCCAAACGCGTCCGAAGACATCGTTGAGGGCAGTACCCTCCTCCTTCGTTTCCCCCTTGTAGACTTGCATGAAGGCATAGATCGCCCAGTTGGCGTCAAAACCGAGTCGGGTCGCGCTTTCGAGCGCACCAGAGAAGTTCTTGAAGTACATTCGGTCCCAGAACCGATTGCTATCGAGAAGCTTCCGAACGGCCCTCCCTACGACCGGCTTGTCCAAGAGCTTCACGACGTTGGTTGCGTTCTTCCCTAGCACCTGAGTGACCGTGGCCGGATCCATGATGAGCCCCATGACCGGAACGCGGTCAGGTTCTTCATGGTTCATCGCGGTAAGCATTCGTTCTTTGAAGTTCATTCGCAGCTCCACGCACGAATGATATCCGTACCGGTTACGGCATCCGGTGCAAAGGCATCAGCGCCGACGTCTTTGGCAAACTCTTCGGTGAGAGCAGCCCCTCCTATGATCACCTTCAACGCCTCTCGAAGCCCCTGGCGAGAAAGCTCCTCGATGACCTTGCCAACGGAACCCGCGCAAACAGTCAGCAAGCAGGACATTCCGAGGGCAACCGGCTGGTGCTCCCGCGCCGCTCTCGCGAAGTCCTCGACCGCTACACCTACGCCTAGGTCGACAATCTCAAAGCCCGCGCTCGCAGCGTAGTTTCCAAAGATGTTCTTTCCGAGGTCGTGCAGGTCACCCGCGACCGTACCAATGACAACCGTGCCCTTGCTCTCAGCACCACTCGACTTCAAGAGCGGGGACAGCTGTCCCATGGCCTCTTTGGCGAGCTCTCCAGTGTAGACGAGCTCACCGAGGAACCATTCGCCCTCTTGAAAGCGCCGCCCGACGATTTGCAGCCCCTCGGCGAGCGCATCGACGGCATCCTGCGCCGCCTCGGGATTTGCCTCCGCAACGACGGCTTGAACGGCCTGGAGCAAGCCATTCTTGTCGAGATTGAGGAGGCAGCTCTTCAGTTTCTCGCGGGGATCATCCGACATTGAGTTCTCCAAACACCTATTTCGCCAACTTGTCTTTCAGGGCCTGGATGAACTGCGGGCTCGTCCCACAGCACCCGCCCACGAAAGTTGCCCCCGCCTCGATGAGCCGAGGAAGAAAATCGGCAAATTCCTCTGCCGTCGTGTCGTATACGACCTCGCCGTTCTTGAGCTCGGGAATTCCCGCGTTGGCTTTGATCCAGATCGGCTTATCGCTGGCCGCAGCGTACTCCGCACAGACAGGGATGTATCCCTCGATTCCGTTCCCGCAGTTGGCTCCAATCACATCGACATCGAGCGCGCCCAGCGCTTCGGCCGCTTGCGTCGCGGTAGTTCCCATCGCCGTTCGATCTTTGTGCTTTCCCGAGTCGAAGACCATGCAAGCGACCACCGGGAGGCCC
Source organism: Deltaproteobacteria bacterium (assembly GCA_003647035.1). Classification (GTDB taxonomy): domain Bacteria; phylum Myxococcota_A; class Polyangia; order Polyangiales; family Houyiibacteriaceae; genus SG8-38. The sequence continues at coordinate 5,306 of QMMB01000081.1, forward strand.
GTCGCCTTGGCCGCTTCGATGGCGATTTCCGCTTCGGCGAGATCGGCCATGGTCTCGACGACGATCGCATCGGCACCACCTTCGCAAAGAGCCTCGGCCTGCTCGTAAAACGAAGCCGCGAGCTGTTCCTTACTGACCCCGCCTGAAAGGAGAAGCTTTCCGCTGGGACCGATTGAAGCAAAGACACGAGCGTCATTGCCGGCAGCGCGCTTAGAGATTGCAACACCCGCGCGATTGAGCTCGACGACCCGGTCGACCTCGGGATGGTTTTCAAGCGCAATTCGGCTGGCTCGAAAGGTATTCGTCAAAACGACTCGGCTTCCGGCATCGACGTAGGCGCGCGCCACCGCTTCAACGCGATCGGGATGGGAGAGGTTCCAGGCGTCCGGCATTTCGCCCAACGCGAGGCCGCGCGCTTGAAGCTCCGTTCCCCAAGCACCGTCTGTCAGAATCGGTCCACTAGAAAGCATTTCATCGAGCCAGGCTGCCATTCTCATCACCTCTCAAAGATTTGGGAAGCTCGTTTCCTGAATGAAATAGGCTTGGAAGTCTTCATCCACGCCCAGAGGGATCTGTTCAACGGAATTCCGAAGCGCCTCGAAATGATCCCCTTCCAGCGCCTCGTTGAAAAGTGCGAGTTTCGTGCCCAGAAGCGATGCGTTGCCAATGGGCTCGATTCGCTCCGCAGCAAAGTCGATCAACCCGATGCGACGTGCACTCGTCGGATTGACATAATTTCCAAATGCGCCGGCGAGATAGAAGCGCTCAACCGTCGAAGCCTCGGCGCCCAAGCGCCCCAACAAGATCCGAATTCCTGCAGCCACCGCACCTTTGGCGAGTTGCAGCTGCCGAACGTCTTGCTGGGTGATCTCGACGCGACCCGCCAATGAAATCGAGCCTCTAGAAAGCCGGCCATTGGATTTGATCAAACCAGTTTCCAGTCCACAAGCAACCGCATCAACGAGTCCGCTCCCGCAGATGCCACGAGGCTCACCACCACCGAGAACCCGGCAACGAAGCTCACCAGCTGCGACTTCAACCCCCGCGATCGCTCCCGTCGTGGCCTGCATTCCCATTTGAATTTGCCCAGCCTCAAAAGCGGGGCCTGCAGCCGTAGAAGCGCACACGATGCGATCCCGATTCCCTATCGCGAGCTCACCGTTGGTGCCGAGATCCGCCAACGCGATAATGCCCTCGCTGCGATGCATCTCGGTCGCCAAAATTCCAGCGAGAATATCGCTTCCGACGAAGCCACCGAGGCTGGGCAGGAATTGAACCCTTGGGTCTCCAGGGAGTGCCCAACCGAGATCCGCCGGGTCGATCTCCTGAAATCCCGCCTGCTCACTCTCAAAGGGCGCATGGGCGAGCGGCTCGAGATCGAGGTCACAGAAGAAATGATGCATGGCGGTATTGCCCGCGAGGAGGACGCGTTCGATAGCAAGGTCAGTATTGCTCACAGAAGCAAGCATACGTTGGATCTGCGCACCGACCTCAGAGCGAACCGTCTCCACCAGCTCAACGCGCCCTGTTTTCGAAAGGCCGTATTCAATGCGATGCATGAGATCGGCACCGTGAACCGCTTGCGGGTTTCGAGAGCTCTCGAGGGCGAGAACTTGCCCCGTTTGCAGATCGAGCAGCTGCGCCACGATTGTCGTCGTGCCGAGATCGACGACGATCGCCGTTCCGGGGCGCGCCGCAAACTTCAATTCCCCATGATCCACGAGAACCGTGGTTTCCCACTGAGCAACCTCGAGCACGAGACGATCTTCGACCGCATGGCGACAAGCCAAGCGCCAGCCGTCTGCGAGCTCTTGCTCCGAAAAGAGCTCGCGCTGATCTTCGGTGATGGGAAGAGATCCAGCGAGCACGCGGACGCGGCACCCACCACAATCGCCCCGGCCTCCACAGGGAAACTCTACGCCGAAACGATGCAGCACGTCCTGAAGCTGTGTACCCCTGGCCACCGCCGCCGCCGTCCCAAGCGGTTGCAGCTCGATTTTTACGGGGGCATGCATCTGGCGACTCGGGGGCGCCCGCTACTGGGGTGGTACCGAGAAGCCGTCGAGCACCGGCTCGCGCTGTTGGAAGTGCGGCCCCAATTGCTGGTGCAAGGCATCGACGGTCCAGGGGGCGTCGGCGGTGTTTTCGAAGCGGGTCTCGAGGGTAGGGCGACCGACGACGGTGACCTGCTTGCCCCAGACCACGAACACCTCTCCTGAAATGCGCTGTGCTTGGGGCGAGGCGAGGTAGGCGACAAATGGCCCGATGTTTTCCGGATCATAGACGTCAAAGCCGGACTCGGGTTTGGCGAACAGTGCGGCGTAGGGCCCGCTGTCGTTCATGCGCGTTCGTGCCCGGGGGCAGATCACGTTGGCCGTCACGCCGTACCTGATCATCGCCTGGGCCGCGGCCATGGTCATCGCGGTGATGCCGGCTTTGGCGGCGGCGTAGTTGGGTTGTCCCACCGAGCCAAAGAGAAAAGCCTCCGATGAGGTGCTCACTAGGCGCCCGTAGACGGTTTCGCCGGCTTTGGCCTTCTTACGCCAGTACTCGGTGGCCAATCGCATGCTGCAGAAGTGGCCCTTGAGATGCACGCGGATTACAGAGTCGAATTCTTCCTCGGTCATGCTGAAAATCATGCGGTCACGGAGGAAGCCGGCGTTGTTGACGACGATGTTGAGGTCGCCAAAGGTATCGACGGCTTTTCTGATCATCGCGGCGGTGTCGTCCCAGCTCGCGACGTCGCCAAAGGCAACGATGGCCTCGCCGCCGAACGCCTTGATCTCTTCAACCACCTGCTGGGCCGGCTCCTCGTCAGCCCCTGAGCCGACACTTGTGGTCCCCAGATCGTTGATCACCAGGCGCGCGCCTTGTTTGGCCAGCGCAATGGCCTCCACGCGGCCGAGTCCGCGCCCGGCGCCGGTTACGATCGCAACTTTTCCGTCCAAGTCTCCCATGTCTCTCTCCTTTAAAGACGCTCGATAATCGTGCCGGTGCCCACCGAGGCGCCGCAGCACATGGTGATCAAGGCTGTGCTCTTGTCGGAACGCTCGAGCTCGTTGAGCGCGGTCACGATCAGACGCGTACCCGTGCACCCCACCGGGTGGCCGAGAGCCATCGCGCCGCCGTTGACGTTGAGCTTGCTGCGATCCGCGTCGAACTCCTTGAGCCAAGCCAACGCGACAGAGGCGAAGGCTTCGTTGACTTCGTACAGATCGATGTCGTTTAGCGTCATGCCCGATCTTTTCAGGATCAGCTTCGTTGCGTCGACCGGGCCGTTGAGCAGGTAATAGGGGTCTGTGCCGACGAGCACGTCGGCGACGATCCGGGCGCGTGGCCTGAGGCCCAGCGCTTTGGCCTTGTCGGCTGACATCCAGAGGATCGCGGCGGATCCATCGGAAATCTGCGAAGAGTTACCGGCGGTATGAATGCCACCTTCCGCGACCGCTCTTAGGCCGGCGAGCCCTTCGAGGGTCGTCTGACGCAGCCCCTGATCCCTGTCCACCACGCGGGTTTCACCGCTGGGCTTGCCGTCCTCACCCAGCACCGGGGCTTCTACGGTGAGGATCTCGTTCTCGAAGCGGTCTTCCTCGACGGCGCGGGCTGCCTTCTGCTGTGACTCGAGCCCCAACTGGTCCGCTTCTTCGCGAGTGGTGTCGTATTTCTTGGCTAGGCGTTCGGCGCTGGCGAATTGATCAGGGGTGGAATCCCACGGCCAGTCTTTAGGCAAGAAGAATCCCGGGCCGTTCATTATGTTCTGCCCCAAGCCCACACGACTCATGCTCTCTACGCCGCCGGCGATGCCGCAATCGATGCTGCCGGCCTTGATCATGGCCGAGATCAGATGATTGGCCTGCTGGGCTGATCCGCACTGGGCATCGATGGTCGTGCCGCCCACCTGGTAGGTGTCGCCCACGGACAGCCACGCGTTGCGCACCACGTTGCCGGCCTGCTCGCCGGCCTGGGTCACGCAACCGCCGATAATCTGGTCCAGGTGCTCCTTGTCGACCCCCGCCTTTTCCAAAACCCCCCGCAGTGAAAGCGAGAGCAGCTGGGTGGGGTGTAGTCCAGAAAGCCAGCCCTTGATGGCTTTGCCCCGTGCGATCGGTGTTCGCACTGCATCGATGATTACCGCTTCACGCATCTCCGTTCCTGCTTCCTGCGAGCAATCGTTGCCCGCGATTAAAGATGGCCCAGTACCATGGCGCTGGTCGGAACGCCGATCCCCGCCGTCACCAGCACGTGCTCGCATTGCTTCGGTTGATTGCGAGAATCACCGCGGATCAGCCGCACTCCCTCGTTGACCCCGTTCATCCCATGGATGTAGGCCTCGCTTAGTTGGCCACCGTGTGTGTTGGTGGGTAGCCGGCCGCCTAGCGCTAAGTTGCCGTCCTTGACGAAATCTTTGCTCTCACCGGGCTTGCAAAAGCCAAAGGACTCCAGCTGCCAGAGCACGATCGAGGTGAAGGCGTCATAGATCACCGCCGCGTCGACGTCTTTGGCAGTGAGCCCCGAGGTTTGCCACACCCTCTGTGCAACGCGATCCATCTCAGGGATCGCGGCCATCTTTTCGCGGTAGAAGCTGGTCATGACCTCCTGGTCGTCTCCAGCGGCCTGAGCCACCCCCCGGATGATCGC
>QMMB01000082.1 GCA_003647035.1 Deltaproteobacteria bacterium
ACATGTACGAGCTCGGCATGAGCTTCGTCGAATACGTGAAGGAGTACGGACTTCAACGCTCAGAAGGCGTGTTGCTGCGCTACCTGACGGACGCTTACAAAGGCTTCGTCCAAACGGTGCCCGAGTCAGCGAAGACCGACGAGCTCTACGACGTGTCCGATTGGCTCGGGCTCACAGTCCGTTCGGTGGATGCCAGCCTTCTCGACGAGTGGGAGCAACTGCAGGCGCCCGATGAGGACATCGTCATGCCGACGGAGCGCCAGGATGACGAGGCCTTCGATGTCACCAAGGACGTGCGTGGGTTCACCACGATGGTGCGCAACGCCGCGTGGCAAGTCGTCCGATTCTTGGCGTTCAAGCAGTACGACCGCGCCGCCGAAGCGCTCTCGGAAGCTTCGGAAGCCAACGAGTGGGACTATGCCCGCTTCAAGGAAGCCCTAGCGCCCTACTGGGCAGAGTACGACGCCATGCAGATCGGCCCCGACGCGCGGAGCGGCGCCCAAGTACAGATCGAGCGACGCGAGTCGGAGTGGACCGTTACCCAAATCCTCTTAGACCCAGACAATCACCGAAGCTGGCACATGCAGTTCCACATAGACCTCCCCGCCAGCCGCGACGCCGGTGTCCCCGTACTAATGCTGCAATCAATCGGCGACTAAAGCGTCTCTTGATACGTAAACGTGGCTCCCGGCAGTTCCTCCGCCACCTCATTCGAGAGCCCGACCGGTTCGGCGTCGAATCCGAAGGCCCAGCGAAGTTGGGAGGTGACGAAGTGGCGGATCGTAGGCCAGCCGTCCTCAATGGTGAGTGCTTCGGGCTGACAGCCGTCGGTACCCAGACGGATGAGATTCTCGGACAGCGGAAGGTTCGCATCCAGCGCGATCTGGATGATTCCGCCGCCGTTCTCGCCGATCACGCAAATATCGCTCGGTCCGAGGTGACCCATATCTTCGATCAGCACGAAGCGAGCCGGCGCGCTAGCGACTGCGAATGCGTCGGACGTACGCTCTGGAGCGACGATGCCGTCGATGTCTCCAGCGAGCCAAAGCGAAGGCTTGTCGGGCAGCACGACGGCGCCGTCCCGCGAAACGCCCGCCGACAGCGGGATGTATGTGACGACGTCCGGCTCGCCGCCAAAACGAATCGCGGTGCCGCCGCCCGCAGAGTGCCCGGTGATGGCGATTCGTTCGGTCGAAACACGACCCGCAAGCAAAGCGCCATCTCGTTCGTTCTCCGAGCTGAGCAAGGCGACGACCATGCGTGTCAGGTCGACGTCGTCGAGCGCTGGGTCGGGGGCGTCACCGAGGACCAGGCCCAAGCCACGCTCCAAGTAGTCGACCGAAGCGACGACGAAGCCCCAAGAGGCCAAGTGCGTCGTCAGGAACGTCGACTGATTGCGGTAACTCGACGACCCGTGTGCAAAAATCACCAGCGGAAAGGGCTCACCGCTGCTCACCCGCGCGTCGCGATAGGCAGCCGTCGGGAAAGGCGGATTGATGTCGTCCGGCAGGAGCGACTCGAGCGTATCGGACAGAGCATCACGGATGAAGTAGGGGTCGGTCTCTAGCCCGTCCGTGTCGGCGGGGCTCACCGGGTACCACACCTCGACCAACCGGTCCGCTAGGGCGAGCGTCGTGACGCCGGCCTCCCAAGGACCCGTATCTCGATACGAGGTCGGGGTCTCCACCACGACGGTGTTGTTGTTGCCACTGCTCGAACAAGCACCGAGCCCTAGAACGAGGCAACTAACGACAAAAAAACGAAGGCCAAAGTTAATCATGAAATACTCCAGAACCAACGCTCTAGCACGGCAAAGCGCAACCTGAAAAACGACCCTCTTTCGGTCGTTCTGGGCAACGAGCGGGGCGCGGCATCAACCCTTCCTAAAAGGTGACTGTCCGCTCTCAGGCGGCACCGTCTTCTTTGGCTTGTTGGAGGTCCACTGGGTTGTCTTGGGCGAGGTCCAGCATGTCTGCGGAGGCGTCGGCGGGGGCCTCTTCTACCGAGCGGAGCTTTCGTTCCATCGCACGTGTGCGGACGCCGGTTTCGTCGATGGTGCGGCCGGCCAAATCGAGATGACGCTTGACCCTCTCGAGGACGTCGCCGAACTTGCCGAACTCGTGCTTGACCGCCCCGAGCACCTTCCACACCTCGCTCGAACGTTGTTCGATGGCAAGGGTTCGAAAGCCGATGCGGAGACTGTTGAGAAGAGCCGCAAGCGTGGTCGGCCCCGCGATGACGATGCGATGCTCACGTTGCAGCCGCTCGACCAGACCGGTGTGTCGCAGCGCCTCGGAGTAGAGGCCCTCGGTTGGGAGGAAGAGGATCGCGAAGTCGGTCGTCACCGGTGGGTTCAAGTACTTGGCGCTGACCTCCTTGGCGGAGTCCTGAATCGAACGGATGAGAGCACTTTGCGCTTGCTGCACGGCGGCCGCGTCGCCGTTCTCACTCGCCTCGACGAGACGCAGGTAATCTTCCTGCGGGAACTTGGAGTCGATGGGTAGCCACACGCACTGATCGGGATCGCCCGTTGCACCCGGGAGACGAATCGCAAACTCGACGCGTTCGCGCGAATCCGGCCGAGGCGCCACGTTGCGATCGAACTGTTCGGGCGTGAGGATTTGTTCGAGCAGCGCGCCGAGTTGAACCTCGCCCCAGGTGCCCCTGGTCTTGACGTTGGTGAGCATCTTCTTGAGGTCGCCCACGCCGCTCGCGAGGCTGCGCATCTCGCCTAGGCCTTGCTGGACCGCTTCGAGGCGATCGCCGACGAGCTTGAACGACTCCCCAAGCCGTTTCTCGAGCGTGCTTTGTAGCTTCTCGTCGACCACTTCGCGCATTTGTTCGAGCTTGCGCTCGTTGCTGCTGCGAAGCTCCTGGAGGCGACCGTCCACTGTTTCCTGGAGGTGCTTGAGGCCCCCTTGATTCGAATCGGTCAGCGCCTTGAGCTGCACGGTGAAGGCTTGAAACTTCGTGGTTTGCGACTCGCCGATCTGGGAGATGGTTTTAACTAGATTCTCGGTGCTGGCCTGATGCGTCCGCGAAACCTCTTGGCGCAGCTCGCTCGCTCTGGTGGAAGCCTCTTCCCGCGAGGCGCGAAGCTCCACCCGAAGGACATTCGCTGCGTCACCGGAATCATCGTGCCTCCCTTTGAGAAGAACGAATGTGACGATTAGATTGGTGACGAGCAGAAGCACCACAGCCACCAGAAGCGGAACTACCATCTCCAAAGCCCCCAAAAACTCGGTCGTTCGCGATAGTAGCACCATCCTGACGGTGTGAGCAGCGCTCAATGAGGATGCCGAGGACGTGCTACGCTGCCGAACGTTCATGCCAACGGGGGGTCAGCCAGAAGAGGAGCTCAAGGCGCTCCTGCCTGCGTCGATCGCGGTTCGATTCGAGGAAATGTTCCCGAACCTCCGCAACGGCCGCATCAAGCGCCGCGATCGCCGTCGCGCGGAAATGCTTCGTAAGGCCGAACCGGTCCTGCGACTGGCACTCAACCCATTGGAAGTGGTGCGCTTCACCACGAACGGCGTACGGCAACTGACCTGGTGGCTCTTGACGGCCGGCTCGATGAACCCGTTCGCCAATCGCACGACACTGGTTCTCACCGACCGGCGAGTGCTGTTGATCCACACCGATTCCAAGCAGCACCCGCGTCTGTTCGCGAACCAGCTCCCACTCGAGCGCATCCGCTCCACGTCAGGCCGCAACAGCTACGTCTTCATTCGCTCCGGGCGCGAGCAACTGATGTTCCACGGTGTGAAGAGGTCAGAGGCGCGGCAGTTGAAGGGCTTGCTCGAATCTACAGCGACGAAAAAAGGGGGTTGGCAAAACCTCTGCCCGCACTGTTTCACCGCGACCGACGACACCCCGCTCTCCTGCGCGAAATGCGGGGAGGTATTCAAGAGTCCGAAGAAAGCGGCGCTCCGCTCCCTACTGTTCCCAGGCTTGGGCGACCTCTACCTCGGCTATCGCAAGTACGCGGCGCTCGAGATCATGGGTGCCTCCCTGCTCTGGGCGCTCTTCCTCAGCACCCTCGTCCCCGCAGTCATGGCCAAGGGCATCGACGGCCTCCTCGTCGCCGGGCCGCTGCTCGCACTGCTCGCACTCATCCACATCGGCGACGCCCTCCTCACGAGAGCCAAAGCCATGACAGCCCTCCACTCCAAAGACGGCGCCCTCCCCACATAGGCAATAGGACTCAAAGCCGGCGGGCCAGGATGCTGATGCTGTGAACTTGGAATTTCTGAGCGGCGGTTTCGGTCGAATCCTGGCTGAACGAGTAGCTTTCGTTCGGACTCGTCTTTTCGATCTTGAAGCCTGCTTTTTCGATCTGGCGTAGGTAGCGCTTTGATTCCTGGGCGCCTCCGATGCACTCGGCCCAAAGCGCGCAGTTGTCCCGAACGGAATCGGGGAGCTCGACGCCTGTCACGATGTCCGAGAACATGAGCCTTCCGCCCGGAACCAGTACGCGCCGGATTTCCGAGAACACCGTGTCTTTGACGGGGGAGAGGTTGATGACGCCGTTGCTGATGACCACGTCGAAGCTTTGGTCGTCGAGTGGGAGCGATTCGGCGTAGCCCTTTCGGAAGCTCACGTTGGAAAGCGAGCTCACCTCGAGATTCGAGTGCGCCTTCTCGAGCATCGCCTCGGTCATGTCGAGGCCTGTCACGTGACCCTTGGCCCCAACTTGCAGCGCAGCGAAAAAAGCATCGGTGCCAGCGCCGGAGCCCAGGTCCAACACCCGTTCGCCCTCGCGCAAAGGCTCCAGATCGAAGTGATAGCCAACGCCAGCAAACGACTCGAGGGCCCCCGAAGGGATTTTGTCGAGGAGCTCTGGAGAGTAGCCAAGCAACTCCAGGATCGGCCGCCCCGTCGGAAAGTGGAACTTGCCACGCGGTAACTCCGCGACGTCTGTGTACATATCGGCGATGTAGCCGCGGAGTTCTTGCAGATCGATGCCCATGATGTGCCCGAGGCGGCGCTCGCTTTGCAGCGGCTCCGCAAGGTCGTAATCTGCACATAGGCTGCTGGAATTGCAACCACGATCGCGCCACCCCAAAATGGACCGCGATTCGCCCGCAGCGAGTCGCTGTCTGTGCTTAATATTGGCAACCACGATTCGGATTTGTGAAGATGTGAGGGTCTCCCGTGGGGGCAAGGAGTCATCATGATCAAATTCGTTCAGTGCATTCGTCGCAAGCGCGGCCTCACTAAGCAAGAGTTTCGCGACCAGTGGGTGGAGTACGGCAACAAGGTGAAGGCGGTTGCGGAGGCATCGGATGCAAGCCGGACCGTTCTGAGCGTGGCGCTAGCGATGGAACAGAACCTCGAGATCATGCAAGCGCGCGGAACAAAGGCACCCTACGATGGGATGGTCGAGTTCTGGTGGGATCGTGGGAACGACGTGGTCGCGTTTCTGGACTCGGGCGCCGGCGACCAGGTTCTGGCCGACCTGCGCCACGCACAGGAAGCCTTCATGGACCTCCCGAACTGCACTTTCTTTTTCGCGAGTGAAGAAGAATAGCTTTTCCTTGTTGCAGTGACGAGGCCTCCGGTTGTAGGAAGGTGCCTTCTCAATAGGAGGCGCCCTATGACCCAACCAGAGCTTGACCCCTCGCACATCATGCAAGTCGGCATGGGATTTTTCGGCTCTCGAACCCTCCTGACGGCGGTCGAGCTCGAGCTCTTCACTCATCTCCGCGCGGGGAAGCTGACCGGCGAAGCGATCGCACAGCGCCTAAGGCTTCATCCGCGCGCCATTCCCGACTTCCCTGACGCACTCGTCGCGCTGGGCGTGCTCGATCGCGAAGGCGAGGGGCCCGAGGCTCTCTATGGCAACACGACCGAGGCGGCGATGTTTCTCGACAAGAAGAGCCCGCAATACATCGGCGGGATTCTCGAGATGGCGAGCAGCCGCCTCTACCATTTCTGGGGGAACCTGACCGAAGCGCTTCAGACCGGGCAGCCGCAGAACGAGACCAAAGATGCGGGCGAGCCGTTGTTTGCAAAGCTGTACGCGGCGCCCGAGCGCCTGGAGCAGTTCATGAACGCAATGGCTGGCGTCTCGGCGGGGAATTTCAAAGCTCTGGCGGAGAAATTCGACTTCTCGAAGTACAAAACGCTCTGCGATGCGGGGGGCGCGACTGGGCAGCTCTCGTGCATGGTGGCCGCGGCGAATCCCCACATGCGATGCGTCTCCGCAGATCTCCCTCCGGTAGAGCCGATTGCGCAGCGCTGTATCGAACAGGTTGGACTGTCCGACCGAGTCTCGACGGCAGTCATCGATTTTTTCGCCGACCCGCTTCCGAAAGCAGACGTCATCACGATGGGGATGATCCTCCACGACTGGAATCTCGAAAAGAAGAAGCACCTGATCAAGCTGGCCTACGACGCGCTGCCACCGGGGGGCGCGTTCATCGTAGTCGAGGCCCTGATCGACGACGCGCGCCGTGAGAACGCGTTCGGTTTGCTGATGTCTCTCAACATGCTGATCGAGTTCGGGGATGCGTTCGACTACTCGGGCGCTGATTTCAAAGAGTGGTGCACCGAAGCCGGCTTCACGCGCTTCGAGGTCATTCCGCTTGCAGGGCCGTCGTCTGCGGCCGTCGCCTACAAGCCACGATAAGGATGTTCGAACCCGCGTACTTGGGCGTCTCCTTCCTCTTCAGCGGCGTCGGCTTCGTGATGTTCATGTACGGCCGGAAGCAGGGCCGGCCGGTCCAAATCGGAGCTGGCCTGCTCCTCTTGATCTTCCCGTTCTTCGTACACGACGCCCTGTGGCTAGGCTTGGCCTCGACCGTTGTCTGTCTCGCCGCGTGGGCCGCCATCAAATCCGGCCTCTAGTGGGCTTGTGTGTGGGACGCGACGGGTCTATTGAGAGCGCGATGATCTTCCGCCGAAAAGACACACCCAAAGAAGCGCTCCCCGAAGCGCGCGACCGTCTCGCAGAGATCGTCGAGCAGTATCTAGCGGATGCTGATGACGCGACGCGGCGTATCGTGACAGCCGTGGCAGGGTTGCTGGCGAGGATCGCGTACGCTGATGGGAGCTACTCGGCGCAAGAGGAAGCTGCGATTCGAAAAGAGCTCAGCCGGGTTCATGGCCTCAGTCAGAGCGGGGTCGATGCGATCTGCGGGCTCTTGGCCGACCAGATCAGCCACGTGGCACTGCTCGGAGACCACGACTGGACGCGCGATTTGCGAGAGCGCGGGGGTCGAGAGCTACGCCTCGAAGTGCTGGAAGTGCGGATCGAGATGGCCGTCGCCGACCAGGTGCTCAAGCACGGCGAGCAAACGCAGCTACGCCGGATCGCCAAAGCCCTGAACCTGACGCAGGACGAGTACAACGCGCTTCAAGCGAAGCACCGCGACAAACTCTCGACCCTCAGCTAGTGGCGGATGCGCCGGGACCTGCCTGCCCGAGCATCTGCTTCATCATGCCGTGAAGCAGATTGACCGCCTTGAGCGGACGAATCATCACTTTGAAGTCGTCGATTTTCCCGTCGGCGTTCCAATGGATGATGTCCACGCCGTTGATGTGAATCCCGCTGACCTCGGACGTGAACTCGAGAACCGCGTCAGACTCGCCGAAGAGCTGGCGGACGTACGCAAACTCGCTGTTGCCCAGCACCATGATCGCAGCGCCAAGATACATCTTTGTGAGCTGCTTGCCCTTTTGCGGGGTGTGGACCACCGGCGAGTGAAACACGACATCATCTGCCAAGATGTCATCCAACCCACTCGCATCCCGCGCCTCGATCAACCGATGCCAAGCCTCAATAGGAGAAGTCGCCATGCGGGGGACTGTCCCCTTTTTTGCTCCCAAACGCTAGCTGGTGGCGCGGAGGAGCTCGTCTAGGGCCGGGCGCAAGGCGTCGGTGATGATGTGGGGGTCTGGGATCGCGTCCGCATCTGCGATGAGCGCAAAGGACAGGTCGCCGCAGTAGCTCCAGCCCGTGATGTTGAGACCGATGCCCTCAATCGCGGGACCGACCGAGTAGATCGCTCGGAGCCGCGCGCCGGCGACGTAGAGCGGGTGGTCGGGGCCGCGAACATTGGAGATGATCAGATTGGCCGCGGGCGGCATGATGTCGGACAGTCCTGAGTGCGAATAGGCGCGTAGGATCCATCGGTAGAGCCCCGCCGGCGCAGCCTCGGACCAATCGAGCAGCGTGTCCATCCCGAGTTGCTGCTGTATCTCCTTCGACTGTGAGGTGATCGCATGAATCTTCTGCAAGCGCTCGAGAGGATCGCTCACGTCGTTGCAAAGCGACGTGAAGAGATTTGCAACCCGGTTGCCGGCCGTGCGCGGGGCATCGTCGGGTGAAGCGACCGCCATCGGAACACTCGCGACCAGCGGCCGGGACAGGTGCTCCCCGCGTTCATCGAAGAACTGATTGAGCGCGCCCGCAACGGTCGCCAGGACGACGTCGTTCAAGGTGGCATTTGCAGCATTTTTCACCGCCTTGAATTCCGCGAGCGGTAGTGAGGTCGAAGCAAACGAGCGGCGTGGGGAAAGTGTCCTGTTGAAGACCGCGCGAGGCGTCACGAACGGATACGGGACGGCTGTCACTCGATGCTTGATGTTCTTCAGGACGTTGACGCTGCCTTTGACTGTCCTTCTCATCAGCGGGCCGATGGAGCCCAGCTGCTCTCGCTGATCACGGACCGCGTCTTTGAGAAGCGTGCGGCGGGACGGAAGCGGCTCCGGAACCCAGGTCGGGTTTGGCGCGTCGAGATCGTCGTGGTTGCGCTCGACGTTCATCACCTCCCCCAACATGGTGACCGACGCGACACCGTCTGCGAGGCTGTGGTGGATCTTCGTGACGAGCACGACCCCTCCGTCTGCCAACCCTTCTAGCAGCCAGGTCTCCCAAAGGGGCCGGTCGCGCGGAAGCTGGGTGCTCGCGATCTCGGCAATGGCCTGGTCCATCTCGCGATGCCCGCCGGGCTGCTCGATCCTTGCGCGATACAGGTGGCGCCCGATGTTGAAGTTCGGATCCCCGACCCAGACCGGGTGATGTAAGCCTCCGGGCACCTCCACCGGGCGCCGTCGAAGTCGAGGCACCAAATGCAGCTTGCTCTCCATGGACACGCGCACGAGATCGAACACGTCGGCGTAGGGAATCTTCGCCGGCAGATCGATGACCGCAACCTTCAGCGTGTGCATGTGGACGCTGGGGGTTTCCATATAGAGAAACGAAGCGTCCTGCCCCGTGAGCCGCTCCATCGTTGGCCTCAGCGATCCAACACGGCGAAACCGGATTTGTGAAGACGGTGATCGACGAACGGCGCCACCTCGGACGACCAGAAGAAACTCACGTGGCCGCCGGCGAACCAGCGGATGCCCGGTTGCCCCCAGTGCTCCCACAGACGCTCGGCCTGCTCAGGCGTCGATACCTTGTCATCGCTCCCTGCGAAGATGAAGCGATTCTCGAGCGCGACTTTGGGAGTGACCGACAGCGGTGAAACGAGCTCGAAGAGCTCACGTGTGCGCACGCCGAGCACGCCGGCCTCCTCGGCCTCTTGACGTTGGTAAGCAGGCGCGTGGTGCACGAACAAATCCGGGATGTCACAAACCGGAATTCCCGCGATGACGACGTCGACGTCCTCGAGCCCCGAAAGCAACGCGGCAACGTAGGACCCTATCGACTGTCCGTACAACCCGATCTTGGTAGCGCCCTGGGCGCGGGCCCATTGAATCATCTGGCGAATGTCCCAGACCGATTGCGAGATGCCGTGGAACGCGTCGAGTAGATCGTAGGACAAGAGCGCGGCGATCGGCAATGAGGGAGGCTTGCGAGGGCCGTGCAACGGAAGGACCGGCATCAGCAGGTTGAGCCCCAGCTCGTGGTGCAGCATGTCGGCCCGAAACCCAGCGAAATCCGCGTA
>QMMB01000083.1 GCA_003647035.1 Deltaproteobacteria bacterium
AGCTCCATGCATTGCGCACGGAGCCTTTCGAGCTCTGTGCCCGCCTGCTCCGAGAGCTTCTCGAGGGGCTCCGTATCGACCCTGATTCCGTTGAGCTCCATCGTCGCGAGGACCCCCGCTAGCGGCAGCTCGATGTCGTAGAAGAGGCGTTCGAACTCCCCTTCGTGCATGCGCGGCGTCAGCAGCTCGCTCAGCCGAAACGTGAAGTCCGCACGCTCGTTGGCGTACCCGGCGACGGGGCCCACCTCGACCTCGTCCCAGTTCAGGGCCTTCTTCCCCTTGCCTCGGACAGCCTGCTCTTCGGTCAGATCACCGTCCAGCTCCTGCCGCGCCACGTCTTCGAGACGATGGGCGTGGCGCGAGGGATCGAGAAGGTAGCTCGCAATCGATGGGTCGAATTGAACGCCTCGAAGCGTCACGCCGCGTCGCGCCCAAAACACCGCCTCGCGCTTGGCGAGTGCACGCTTTGGGATGAGCGAATTCTCGAGCAGCGGCGTCAGGATGGGCCCTGCGTCTGCCCAGCTCAAATGATCGGGCGCACCGATGTACCGATGCCCGAGGGGGATGTATGCGGCGACGCCTTCCACCCAACTCAGCGCAACCCCGACGAGCTCTGCGCGGATTGGATCGTCGATGTCCATCACGGAATACAGTGCGAAGTCGCCGGTTTCTCGAATCGCGGTGGCGACTCGCGACAGGCTTTCGGCCGTCGTGATCGTGTCGTAGTGGCCTTCGACCACTGGAGCCGACTCGTCCTGCGACGTGGAGGCGAGTTGCGCGAGCAGGCGCGTGAGCTCGAGCTCGCTGAAGATCGCTCGGAGCGCATTGGTGTTCCCGCCAGTGAACGGGCGGCTCACTGCGTCCGAATCGATCGCAAGGTCCGCCCGCAGCGTCACGAGCTCCCGGGAAGTCAACGCACCCTCGCGATGTTCGGTCAGCTTTGCCTTGAGTGCCTTGCGGGTGATGCTCTCGATGTTCTCGTAGATGCCGTCGAAGCTGCCAAATTCATCGAGGAGCTTGGCGGCGGTTTTCTGCCCCACCGACGGCACCCCGGGCACGTTGTCGGAGCTGTCGCCCATCAATGCGAGCAGGTCACGTACTTGGCCTGGGGCCACCCCGAGCTTCTCGCGGGTCTCCTCGGCGCCGAACACTTTGTTGCGCATGGTGTCGTACATGACGACGTCTGGCCCGACGAGCTGGAGTAGGTCCTTGTCGGCGCTCACGATCACGACCCGGAGCCCCCTGTCGCGGGCCTGTCCCACCAGCGTTGCGATGACGTCATCGGCTTCGAACCCCGGCACCTCGATCGGCGACATGCCCCATGCCTCGACCACCTGCCCTACGCGAACCATCTGCTGCTGCAGATCGGCTGGAACCGGCGGACGGTTCGCTTTGTAGGCCTCGAAAAGATCTTTCCGGAACGACCTTTTCTTGGAGTCCATCGCCACGACGACCGTGTGGGGCTCGTGCTCCCGCAATAGCTTGAGCAGCATGCTGCAGACCCCGGCTACGGCGTGGGTCGGCTCCCCTTTGCTATTCGAAAGCGGTGGAAGCGCGTGATAGGCGCGGAACACGTAGGAGCTGATGTCGATCACGTAGATCGTCCCAGGATCCCCCTTCTTGGGCAGTTTCTCCGCCATGCGTCGGCACCATCCAATGCCCTAAACCCGGGGTCAAGGGCGAAGCCCGGTTGCGTGGCGGCTTCCGCACATGCTACGCGCACGAGCCGCAGGACCCGGATCCCAACGCCGTATGTTTGAGACGCTCACAAAGGGTTTTCGCAACGCCCGCAATCAACTGTCCGGTGTCACCGAGCTCACCGAAGAGAACATCGATCAGGCGCTCCGCGACGTACGCGTATCGCTGCTCGAAGCCGATGTGGAGTTCGGTGTCACCAAGGCGTTCCTTGCGCAGGTGAAAGAAAGGGCGATCGGCCAGACCGTCGAGACCGCGGTCAAGTCCAAGAAGCGCAAAGCGAAGATCGGGCCCGCCGAGCAGTTCGTGAAGATCTGCCAGGACGAGCTCGAGGCGATGATGTCGTTCGAGGGCGAGCCCGTCGACTTCGCCAAGCCGCCCAAACCTACGGGCATCATGATGGTCGGCCTTCAAGGCTCGGGTAAAACCACCACGGCTGCGAAACTGGCCCGGCTACTCGAAGACAACAATGCGCGCAGGCCCCTACTCGTAGCGGCAGATATTGCGCGCCCGGGTGCCATCGAGCAGCTCGAGGTTCTCGGTGGGCAGATCAACGTGCCGGTGTTCTCGATCCCCGGCGGCTTGCCGATCGAGATCTGCAAGCGTGGGCTCGCACACGCTAAAAAGCTCAAGTGCGACACCGTCATCTACGACACCGCGGGCCGCCTCGCGATCGACGAGGCTCTCATGAAAGAGCTCGCCGACATTCGGTCCTCGGTCGACCCTCAGAACGTGTTCCTGGTCGTCGATGCCATGATCGGTCAGGACTCGGTCAAGACCGCAAAGTCGTTCGACGATCTGCTCGGGTTGAGCGGCGTGATCCTCACCAAGCTCGATGGTGACGCGCGCGGCGGCGCAGCGATTTCGATCAAGAACGCGACCGGGACGGCGGTGAAGTTCGTCGGGACTGGCGAGACGCTCGACCGCCTCGAAGAGTTCCGCGCCGAGGGCATGGCCAGCCGCATCCTCGGAATGGGCGACGTCGTCGGCCTGATGAAGGACTTCGAGGACGTCGTCGACGAGGAGAAAGCTGAACAAGACGCGAAGCGAATGCTCCGAGGGCACTTCACCCTCGATGATTTCCTCGAGCAGCTTCAGATGCTTCAGAACATGGGTCCGCTGCAGGACCTGCTCGACAAGGTCCCGTTCTTTGCCGACAGCGTTCCGGACGGTTTCCAGGTCGACGAACGGGAGATCGGGCAGATCAAGGCCATCGTCAGCTCGATGACCCGTCAGGAGCGCGCCAAGTCTGAGCTTTTCAAGAAGCAGCCGACCCGCCTCACCCGCGTCGCCAAGGGCTCCGGCACAGCCGAAAAGCAGGTTGCGGAGATCCTTCAGCGTTTTTCCTTCATGAAGAAGATGATGGGCAGCATCGGTTCGCAGGCAGGCATGCTTTCGAAGATTCCGGGCATGAAGCAGATGGCGGCCGCCAATCGGCTCCGCGACGCGGTGAAGATCGGTGGCCTCGAAGGAAACCCGATGATGGCCAACCTGACCGACTCGCTGCTCGAAGCGGCGGTAGCCGAGCACGGTGGCTTGGGCCCGGGTGTCGGCCAGGCGCCTCGCAAAATCGTCAACAAGGGCAAGAAGAAGTCGAAGCGAAAGATGCAGAAGAAGTCGCGCCGCAAGTCGCGACGATGAAGGCAGGCATCATGAGCTTCGCGCGCCTCGCCTTGCTGCTTCTCGTCAGTGGGATCCTGGCGTGCACGAGCGATGTGAAACCGTTGACGCCGGCTCAGCGCGAAGCGGTCGCAGCGTACGTTTCGAAGGTCGCGCCCTCCCCGCAGCACAGCCTCGACCTCGACTTCGACGGCAAGGTGAGACTCCTCGGGTACGACATCGACCGCGCGCAGTGGCGGCCCGGGGAGACGATGCGAGTCACGTGGTACTGGCACGTGCTGGAACGGGTCGACGAGGGCTGGAAGCTCTTCACTCACATCGATGATGCGGACCATGAGCGCACGCTCAATCAGGACGGCAACGGCACTCTTCGATGGTTGTATGCTCCCGACCGCTGGAGCCCGGGGACCTACATTCGGGACTCTCAGGAGCTCCATCTGCCCGAGGACTGGCTCGGCACGGCCGCGCGACTTTACGTGGGCCTGTGGCGTGAGGGCCAGCGCCTTCGTGTCTCGGGCGGCGTCTCCGACAAAAAGGGTCGCATACTCGCTCTGACCGTTCCGACGCCGGAGCTACCCGATGTCGGACGCAGGCAGCCGGATGTTCCAAGGCTCGGGCTCGTTCAGACGAAACGACCGCCGCGACTCGATGGTTCGCTCGGTGATCCGGTTTGGAGCTTTGCCAACACCACCCAGGTGTTCGTCGAAACGGTCCAGGGCGGAGTCGCACCCCTACAGGCGTCGGCGAAGCTTCTGTGGGACAAGCGTTATCTCTACGTGGCTGTCGACGTGAAAGACGGATTGCTGCGTGCGAGCCACACAGAGCGCGACGACCATCTTTGGGAGCAGGACTGCGTCGAGTTGATGATCGACCCCACCGGTGATGGGAAGAACTATTTCGAGATCCAGGTTTCGCCGCGGGGCGTCGTGTTCGACACGCGGTACGATTCGCCCCGGTTCCCCGCGCCCTTTGGCCACACCGACTGGGACAGCAACGTCCGGGTCGGCGTCTCGCCTCGTGGCAACATCGACGACAAGGAAGCGGATGCCGGATACATCGTCGAGATGGCGATCCCGTGGCAGGCGTTCAGTCTGGACGGCAAGCGTGTGTCTCCGCCCGCGATCGGGGACGAATGGCGTGCGAATTTGTACGTCATGGACCTGATCGCGGATCGTCAACAGGCGGCGGCGTGGTCACCGCTCGAAACTGGCGATTTCCATGTGCCGCGTCGATTCGGTATCCTCGCGTTCGAGGGGCCACCCGAAGCGATGATGGGGACGAACGAGCCATTGAAGATCCCATTGAAGATCCCATTGAAGATCTCTGCGGACCGCATGCCAAAGCCGATGGGACGTCGTCCTGCGCTCGACCGAGGTGTGAAGGATACGATGATTCGAAAACGAGTGATCAACCGACAACACCCCGGTGAGCTGGCGCCCAGGTCCGTGGACGCGAAGACAGTGGACTCCCTGGATTCGCGCCGCTAGACGATGCTTCGTACACGCCTCATCGCTGGTCGCACGTCGGGCTTGATTCTGAGCGCCGTCTTCGCGTCGATCGTGACCCTCGCAAGCCAGGTCGAAGTCGTCCTCGAGCCGCTGCGCGTCGACCCGGTACGGCCGGCGGCGGTCACGCTTCGTATTCCCAGCACCTACCTGCCCAAAGAGTCGGTGCGGACCCATCGAGGGCTGCCGCAGCCGCTCGTCGTCGCGCGCGGCGCGGTCGTCAGCGACCCGGAGAGCCAGCGCCTCGTTCGGGCATTCGAACGCGAGCGGCGTCCTCCCGAGCAGGACACGCTGATGGGTGTTTGGATCAGCTACTTCCTCATCGCATACATCTTCTTGGCGTACCTGAGGCTGTTTACTGGAGGGCGAGGCGGTCTGCTGCGTACGGAGGCTGGCTTGCTGGTGCTCGTGGGCGCCACGTGCCTCGCGGCGAAGCTTCTGTTGTTGTTTACCGGTCTCTCACCGTTGGTACTGCCTTTGGCCACCGTGCCATTGTGGGCGGCCCTCTACTTCGATCGAGGGACGGCGACAGCTGCGGGTCTGGTCATCTCACTGGTCTGCGCATCGTTTCTGCACTTCTCGATGCCGGTGGTCGTCGTGTATCTAGCTACCACCCTCGGTGTCGTGATCTTCTTCCACGACCGCAAACATGCGACGCACATGCTCGTCGCAGGCACAGCCGCGGGACTTTTCGCCGCACTCGTCCTGATCATCGTTTCCATGTCTGCCGGGGACGGAATCGACGTCATCGGTGACGTGGCGAGGCTCAACGACTCGCTCCTGCTGTCGACCATTGCGGGTGGCATGATCGCCGGCGTCGTCGCCGTGCTGCTACAGCGGGTCGCGACGGCAGCCCTTGGGGTCGTCACTCGCGGCCGCTTGCAAGAGCTGACCGATGTCGACCACCCTCTTCTTCGCAAGATGGCGCGCGAAGCGCCCGGTTCGTGGCAGCATGCCCGCGCCATGGCCAACCTGGCGGAGGGCGCAGCCGCGGCAATCGGAGCAGACGCTTTGCTGACCCGCGTCGGCGCCTACTACCACGACCTCGGCAAGACCATTCAGCCCAAGTACTTCATCGAGAACCTGTCGCCGGGGGAGCCAACCCCACATGGCGACCTCGATCCCGACGTAAGCGCGGATGCCATCATGGCGCACGTGGTCGAAGGCGCTCGGATCCTTCGCGAGGGAGGCATTCCGGAACCGGTCGTCGAGTTTGCCTACACGCACCACGGGACGAGTGTCATCGAGTACTTCTGGCACAAGTGCCTCGAGAGCGGGAATCCGAAGGGGCTCTCCGACGCGGCCTTCCGGTATCCAGGAATGCGACCACGAACGAAGGAAACCGCGATCCTGATGCTCATCGATGCCATCGAAGCTGCGGCACGCACAGTGGACGAGCCGTCGCGCGAGAAGTTCGAAGCCGTCGTGCAGCGCGTGACGAATGTGAAGCTACGCCAAGGCCAGCTCGACGTCTGTGGCTTGACGATGGAGGACATCCGCGTGCTTCAAGCGACGCTGACGGACACCCTTTGCAACGCATACCACAACCGCATCAAGTACCCCTGGCAGGACAAAGATGGCGAAAGCGACGAACATCTCCCCATTCCGGGCGTCGCAACCGAAAAGGACGTGGCGCGAGAACGAAGCCGTGAGTCGACCTAGCCGTGCCTGGACCATCGGCGTCCTGTGTCTGCTTGGCGGCTGTGAACAGTTGGGGAACCCGCCCCAGTTCGCGACTGGTCCCACCCATTTGGAGGACGAGCACGCCCACCTCATCACGACGACGCGGTCGTTTCGAAACCAGAGCACGATTCAGCGCCTCGTGGCCGGAGGCCTAGGTCATCTGGATCACGCAGACGCGTCCATCGGCCCTTCGCAAACATTGACGCTCGTTACGGTCGTTTCCCGCAAGCTCAGTCCACAGAGGCGCCGCAAGGTGAAGCTCGTCACCATTTTCAAACTGCTCGACCGGGCCCCCATCGTGCGTCGATGGTCGGCGCCCGCGTCGTCCCATCGCTGGAACGCGGCATTCGCGTTGCCCGAACCTCCCGCCGGCGCAGCTACCTCCGTGGCGCCATGAGTCCGGACTGGGTCTCCCGCACGTCGGGGAACTCCTCGAGCGACCTGCCCTCCTCGCGAAACACGTCGATCGACTCCAAGAAGCCGTGCGCGATCTCCGGGTCGAACTGGCTCCCGCCGCAACGCCCGATCTCGGATATGGCGATGTCGTGGGCCAGTGCCCTTCGATACGCGCGGTCGCTGGTCATCGCATCGTAGGTGTCCGCCACGGCAATGATGCGCGCAATGAGCGGGACATCATTCCCCTTGAGCCCGAGTGGATAGCCAAGGCCGTCCCAACGCTCGTGGTGCAGGTGGACTCCCGGAATGAGCGGGTGCAAGAACTCGATGGGCTGCAAGATGTCGCGACCGTGCTCTGGGTGCTGTTTGAAGGTTTCGTACTCTTCCTGTGAGAGCTTGCCCGGCTTGTTCAAGTTGATCACGCAACCGATCTTGCCGACATCGTGCATGAGAGCCGACTGCCGAACGATTTCGATGTCTGCGTCGCTCAGCCCGAGCTTGATCGCGAGGATCTGCGCATAGGCCGCAACTCGGGCGGAATGCCCCGCCGTGTAGCGGTCCATCTTGTCGATCGCGCTCGCGAGGCCGCGAATGGTTTGCTTGAAGGTAGCCTGGAGGTCTTCGTAGAGGCGCGCGTTTTCGATGGCGGCGGATGCCCGATCCGCCGTGGCGTGCAGGAGCTTGCGCTGCCCTTCGTCGAAGCGCTTGCCTGGCGTGTAACTGAGCGCGCATAGAAAGCCGATGGTGTCGCCGCGCGCGGTCAGCCGGGCGACGGCGAGGGACTGCGGAGAGGGTTCAACCCCTACCTCGTCGAAGTACCGCCAAGAGCGCTCTCCATGCTCTAGCAGCGCCGGCGCGTGTACGAAATGCTCCTCTAGAGTCTCGATAGTCAGCGTGTCCGGTTCTCGCCTGAAACGAAAGTTCGGATTGATCTCGGTGCTGCGCCGGTAGAAGCTTCCACCACCGTCGCTCAAGAGGACCGTGACCAAGTCGGAGTCGACCTCGTCGATCGCCGCGCGGCTCAACGTGTGGACCACTTGTTCGAGGGAGAGGCTCGCTGCGATTGCTTCACTTACCTTGTAGAGGGAGAGGGCTTCCTTGAGGCGGAAGTTCTCGGCTTCGAGCCGTTGCTTTTCGAGCCCGCGTCGAATCGTGTGGACCACCTCCTCTACCTTGAACGGCTTGAGGACGTAGTCGTACGCCCCCTGCTTCATCGCTTCGATGGCCGTCTCGACTGTCCCGAAGCCGGTCATGATGATCGTGACGACGTGCGGCGTGTGTTTCCGGATGGCGCCGAGAAGCTCGAGGCCGCCCATGTTCGGCATCTTCAGGTCGCTCAGCACCAGGTCGAATCGATCGCGCGAGAGCTCGACCAGCGCGCCACTGCCGTCCTCTGCGGTCCGGACGTAGAAGCCCTCCATGGTCAGGAAGTCCGCGAGGATTTCCCGAATCACTTGCTCGTCGTCGACCACGAGGACCTTCGCGACGTCTTCGCCTGGCTGCCCGCTCATGAGCGTATGGCCTTGGCTAGTACTCCGGTCCACGCGATCGTGTCAAATCCGAGTGTGGGTGGCATTGCGGGTCGGGACGCACTTTGATACATCCGGCTCGACCTTGCCATCGACTCCCCGGATCACGACGCTCGCTTTCGTCGTCTACGGCCCGCTGACGGTATGCGCCTTGGCGTGGGCCTGGCTCGGTGCCGAGCGTTTCGCCTGGACCCTCGAAACGCCTTGGCTGAATGCGCCGTACGCAGAGCGCCTCGCCCTCTCTCTCGGCTTAGGCCTTGCACTGGCGCTCACCGTGGTCGGCGTCACTCCGGTCCTGGTAGAACGAACCAGATGGGCGCGCGCGCTCCACGCGCAGCTCGAAGAGGTCATTGCCCCGCTGTCGTACGCCGAGATTACGTGGCTCGCGCTCGCTTCCGGTTTCGCGGAGGAGCTCTTCTTTCGAGGGGCGATGCAGCCGGTGCTGGGGCTGGTGGCCACCTCGGTCATTTTTGGCGCGGTTCACGTCGGGCCGAAGCCCGTATTGCTGTATTGGACGACATGGGCCTTCGTCATGGGCGTTGTGTTGGGGCTGCTCTTCGAGTGGACCGGCGTGCTTTGGGGCCCGGTTTTGGCGCACGTCTGGATCAATCAGCGCAACATGACCTTCATTCGGAGACGTTGACGCTCGATACCGCGCTTTCTACCCTGAGTGGATACCCGTGGAGAGTGAAATCAAGACGAGGGTCACGCCCTTCTCGGAGCCGCATATTGCGACAGGAGCCGGCCAAGATTGCCTCGTGGTGATCTATGCGCCGAACTCCAATCAATTGGGGAAGCGCTTCTCCTTGGCCGACGGCGCGGTGAGGATTGGCCGCGGAATCGAAAATGACGTGGTCCTCCTCAGCGACAGCATCTCGCGCCGGCACGCGCGCATCGAGACACGGGCCGGCAACTATCACGTCCTCGACATGCATTCGACGAACGGGACGTACGTAAACGACGACTTGGTGCACGACCGTCAACTTCGCCGCGGGGACCAGATCAAGATCGGAGACACGATCATGAAGTTCCTCAGTGGCGCCGACCTCGAATCGCAATATCACGAGACGATCTATCGGATGACGATCATGGATGGACTCACGGGCATTCACAACAAACGCTACCTCGTGGAACAACTCGATCGAGAGCTGTCCCGCGCGACGCGGCATGGCCGTCCGCTGAGTCTCGTCATGTGCGACATCGACTACTTCAAGCGTGTCAACGACGAGTTCGGGCACCTCGCCGGGGACCATGTGCTCAAAGAGGTCGCGCAGCTCGCCAAGAGCCGGCTACGCCCCGATGACGTGATCGCGAGATACGGCGGTGAGGAGCTTGCAGTGATTCTTCCGGAGACCGATCTTGCGGGAGGCGTCCGAATCGCTGTTGTTCTTAGAGATACCGTGGCCACCGAGACGTTCGTCTTCGAGGACGAAGACATCGACGTCACGATTTCTTGCGGCGTCGCG
>QMMB01000084.1 GCA_003647035.1 Deltaproteobacteria bacterium
ACGACCGGCCAAGTCCGTTTCTGCATCCGGTGCGGGTCCCCAGCCGGAGGCAGGGAGGCATGGTCGATCCGGGCACCAGTCAGGGGACCTGCTTCCTGCAGCGCGGTGAGGGCAAAGATCAATTCAGTTTGCGTCACGCAGTGGAGGGCAACCGAGCGGCCCTTCCCGTGCGCTCTCTCCATTTCGTCCACCAGCTGATCAAAATCCGGGAACCGGTCTTCGTCCAGATGTAGCTTGACGGGGCCGGGGGTGAGAAGACCCTGTTCGGGAATGCGCACATCCAATCCGCCCATCACGTGCACGCGCTGAAGAAGCGCACCAGCAGAGTGGCTGCGGGCCAGCTCCTGGACGGTGTCACCCGTGATGGTGGGGGTCGCATCGCTTAGCCCCGTGACACCGTATCCGGCAAGTCGGCGGGAAAGGGCTGACAGGTCGGGAAACGTGCCCGTGCCCAGCCGCGACCGGATCCAGTCACCCAGCCTGAAGAGCCTTCCGGTGGGCCGTCCTGCAGCGTCCCGCTCAATACCGGGAATGTTGGGCTCTGTGTCCAGTCCCAGTTGTGCCGCCCCGGGGGAGTTGACCATCCACATCTTGCCACTGCGGTGCTCGATGCGTACGGGCCTGTCCGGCACCCATTGGTCCAGGTCATCCCGGGTCAGGTCCCCGGCAACCGATGGGTGGTAGCCGATGCCGCGCACCCAGCCACTGCCGGGCCGGGCAAGGGCCGCTGCCAGTTCCTCTTTGTTGGTGACCTCTGGCGGGCCGCACCGAACAGAGCTCTCCGCCGCGGCCAGCGCAAAGAGGTGCAGGTGATGGTCGTTGAGGCCGGGCAGTAAGGCCCCGCCCCGGGCATCCAAGGTGTCTTCCCCGGGATGACGGGGAAGGTCCGGTCCGATCTCCCGGATGATGCCTCCGACGGAGCGCACATCCTGCCCGGGGCGTCCCTCTATCTCGGCGTTCACGATCAGCATGGGATATCAAACTCTTCAAGGACGGACCGGGTCTGCGCCCCCAGGGTGGCAGCCCGGTTCTGCGCGGTGCGTTCCTCAGGCTCCATGACGGCTGCCGTGTGCCCTTCCACTGTCATGTACCAGCAGTCTTGCTGACGGAATACCGATCCCTTTGGAGTGCGAGGCGCGAAAGCGAGCGCGTGGGCAGTGACCTGACGAAGGGAAAGATCCAGCAAGACGCTCTCTCCGCCCTGCCAGAAGGCCAGCGCCGCCACACCCGCGTGAAGTCCGGTAAGGGGATCGGCGAGGGCATCACCGCAGAAAACCGGCGCGTCCAAAGTGCCACCTAAAGCCCCGGCCGCAACGGCGGCATCATCCCCCCAGGCCACCCAGTGGGATTCCGGTTCACCCCGCCCGTAACCCGTGATGCTGACCCATACTCGTCCGGGCGTGCTTTTGATTAGAGCCTCGGCGTCAATGCCCATGTGGGCCAGGGCGCGGGGGCGGGAGGCTTCGATCACGATATCGGCGTGGGACAGAAGGCTTCCCAACTGTTGCGTGCCCTTGCTGCTGGTCAGGTCCAGCGAGACGCTCTCCTTGCCGCAGTTCAGCAGATCAAAAAAGGCCGGAGCACCTGATCGCGCCCCGTCCGGGCGGGTGGTGCTTTCCACTTTGATCACCCTGGCGCCCGCCTGTTGCAACAGGTGGGTGGCAAGGGGGCCTGCCCAAAGGGAGGACAAATCCACGACCAGGGGACTCGTGCCCGGAGGCCTGGGAACCGGAGTGGAGGCACCGTGCGTAAAGAGGCGGTACCAGGCCGCCTCTTCTTTAATAGTCCTTCCGACCAAGGCCACGGGTAGGCCCATCAGCCGGCCGCGGTCCACCAGGTCTTGTGCGGACGAGTGGGAAACATGGTGGGCGAGCTCGTCCTGGGTTCGCACCGACTGGTCGGTTTCAAACAGGGCGGGCAGCATGTCCCAGTCTTCGGCGCGGGCCAGATTGAGAGCGACCCAGCCATCTCTCGCCGGGAGCAGGCGACAACTTCCGTTGGCGGAAACCCGCCCCCGGCGTGTCAGGCCCAACAGGGCGGCCCGCTCACTCAGAAGCGACGCACCAGAGCACCCGGCCAAGATGTCCGAGCCCGCCACGAGACGGAACGCATCCAAGGCGCCCCGCGCTGTGGTGGGGAGGGCCGCAGGGCCTTGGAGGGGTGGGCCGGAGGGATCCCCGGTGAGGGGCATCAATCCGGATGTGGTCCAGTCAAACGCCGCATCCCATGGGGTGGACGGAGGCTGCGGGTTGGTGATGAGGCCCCCAAGGGCTTGCAGCAGCCTAGCCGTGTAGACGCCAGCCAGACCCGTGTCGGGACAGCAAAAGCTACGTCCCTTCAGTGGATGGTGTGGGTCTGACACCATGGAGGATGACCCTTATCGGGCGGCCTTCTTGCGTGCACGCCGTTCGGCTTTCAGGCGCATGATTTCCTCATGATCCGCCACGAGTCCTTCGGCGGCGAGTGCATCGATGTCCTTGGGGCTGTATCCCACCTCTTCCAGGATTTCCCGTGTGTGTTCCCCAAGAAGGGGCGGGTGGCGCCGGATGCTGCCGGGGGTGTCGTAGAACCGGATCGGGACACCGGTTACATCGACCGGACCCAGGGTGGGGTGGTCGGTGGTGACGATCATGTTGTTGTGCTGGATCTGGGGATCTTTCACTACCTCCTCGACATCGTTGATCGGGGCTGTGAGCACGTCTGCCGCGATCAGCTTCTCGACCAGTTGCTCGCGGGTGAACTGGCGGGTGCGATCTGCGACCGCTTCATCCAGCGCGTCTTCGTTCTCGAGGCGTGCGTCGATGGTGCTGAAGCGCTCTTCCTTGTCCCAGTGCACCTCCAGCGCTCGGCAGAGCTTTGCGAAGAACTTTTCCGCCGGTGTGGTGATCACCACGTACTTGTCGTCCTTCGTGGGATACACACCCGAGGGGGCAAAATACAGGCTGCGGTTGCCCGTGCGCGGGGTGACGAACCCGGCGGTCAGAAAGCTGCCGATGGAACTGGCCTGGGCGTGCATCAGGGCGTCCAGCAGGGACACTTCGATCCGCTGCCCCTTGCCGGTCTGGTCGCGCACTCGGAGGGCGGTGAGCGCCGCGGTGCTGACCAGCAGCGAGGTAATGACGTCCACCGCCGGAAAACCCGTCCGTACCGGCCCCGCGTCCGGGTGGCCGTTCAAGGCCAGAACACCGGTGTAGCCCTGTGCCAGGAAGTCGATGCCCGGCCTTCCCGCGTAAGGACCATCAGGGCCAAACGCGGTCACCCCGATCCAGATGATGTCTGGTTTGTGTGCTTTGACCTGTTCGTAGTTCAGGCCCAGTTTGCTCATGGCGGGTTCGCGCACATTGCACACCAGTACGTCCGCCGTCTTGGCGATCTTGGCGAAAATTTCCTGCGCGGCTTCCTGCTGGAGGTCCAGCACGATGTCCCGCTTGTTGCGATTGAGGCTCAGGAACGGGGACCGCTCGGTTCCGCGTCGGGGCCCCAGGTGGCGGCTTTCATCCCCGTAGTGCGATTCGATCTTGATGACGTCGGCCCCTAGATCCCCAAGCAGGGTGGCGGCGTAGGGCGCTGCCAGCATGGTGGACAAGTCCAGTACGCGCAGACCATCCAGCGGGCCGCTTGGCGGGGCCGTGTTGCTCATGGCTTTATCCTTGCACACATCGTATTAGAGTCATGGCGACTCGTAGCCACGCGCGGAGGTGACGATGCAGAGCTGGTTCCTTCTCATGGCCGCCATCGCAGCGGAGGTAGGTGGCACCACTTGCCTCAAGTTGTCTGACGGGTTCTCGCGACTCGTTCCCTCGGTTGGCGTCGTCGTGCTCTACGCGCTGTCGTTCGTCTCTCTGGCTGCGGTCCTCAAGAGTATGGACGTCAGTGTGGCGTACGCGATTTGGGCCGGCGTCGGAACCGCCCTCATCGCCGTGATGGGAGTCGTGATCTTTGACGAGCCAATCTCTGGCATCCGTGTCGCGAGCCTCGCGTTCATCATCCTTGGCGTTGTCGGTCTCCAGCTCTCGGGCGCGGTCCACTGAATTCTCGAGGCACGCTGGGTACACACCCAAACGTGAGCTAGACTGCCCGCGGCCTACGATTTGGAGGACTGAAGATGGCGATTAATACAGACCTAGTGGGCAAGAATTACGATGTCCCGGAGTTCACTTACGACCGTCGGGACGCGATGCTCTATGCCCTGGGGATTGGGGCCGACGAGTCGGACCTCGAGTTTCTCTACGAGAAGCACGGCCCAAAGGTCTATCCGAGCTTTGCCACCGTCGCAGGGGGTTTTGGCGGCGGCCAGATCCTCAAAGATCTCAACATCGATCTAAGGATGATCATCCATGGCGAGCAACGGGTCCGCATCCATGATGCGCTTCCGCCAAAGGCCACCGTGAAAACGGAGGCCATGGTCGCGGGGATCTACGACAAGGGGTCCAGCGCTCTGGTCGATCTGCAGTTCAAGAGCAGCGTGGACGGAAATCTCTTGTTCGAGAACGTGGTCTCCATGGTGGTGCGCGGCGCGGGTGGCGTCGGCGACCACGGCCCCAAGCGTCCCGACACGGCGCAGCTCCCGGATCGAGCGCCGGACAAGCAGGTGAAGATTCAGACCGAGGGGCGGCAGGCGCTCGTCTATCGGCTTTCCGGCGACTGGAATCCGTTGCATGCGGACCCGGAGATCGCGAAAGCAGTCGGGTTCGAGCGACCCATTCTCCATGGTCTGTGTACTTTCGGATGCACCGTACGAGCCGTGCTGCGGGAGCTTTGCAACAACGACCCGGCGGCGATTCGCTCGATCGCGGTGCGTTTCAGCAATCCGGTGTTGCCCGGTGACCTTCTGACCGCGGAGCTGTGGACGGAGGGCAAGACCGTCTTCGTGCAGACGAAGAACGAGTCCGGTGACGTGGTTCTGAAGAACGGAATGATCGAGCTCGCGTAGGCTCTGAGCACCAAAACCCTTGTCAATGACGGCTCGTTTGCCGTAAAGAGGAGGGCAGCCCTCCATGTCGGAATTCCCTGTCTCCTTCACCCTCGAGTACCCGTACACGCGAACCCCCGGCCCCGTGATCGGGCCCTTCCTGACGGCGCTTCGCGATGGCCGAATCCTAGGTATTCGTTGCGGCGGTCGCGTCCTGTGCCCCCCGATGGAGTTCGACCCGGACACGGGCGAGACTCTGCGCCCGGACTTCGTCGAGGTCGGGCCTTCAGGCCGGGTTGAGAGCTGGACCTGGATCGCCGAGCCCACGCGCAAGCATCCTTTCCAGGAGCCTTTTGCATTTGCGCTGGTGAAGCTGGACGGCGCCGACACCGCGATGGCCCACGCCGTCAAAGCCGCGGGTCCGGAGGCCATGTCCACCGGTATGCGGGTGACCGCACAGTTCCGTGAGGAGCGCGCCGGCGCGGTCTCCGATGTCTATTTCGTGCCCGAAGACGATGCCCGGGACCAGGCCATCCAGCCGGGAGAGGGCGAGGTGGAGATCACCACGCACCTGATCTCGCTCACCTACGAGGGGATGCTCCACCCGCACAACGCCCGCTACGCTCAGGGGCTGCTCGATGGAAAGTTCATCGGGCAGCGCAGCCCCGTGAGCGGCAAGGTCGCCATCCCGAGCAGAGGCTACGACGCGATCGCGTGCGTGATGTTGACCCCAGCCGACGACGTGGAGCTTCCCCCCACGGGCACCGTCGCCTCCTACACGGTGATCACGCCGATCAAATACCGCGGCCAGACGGAGACGGAGTCCTACATCAGCGCAACGATTTTCCTCGACGGCTCGGACCAGTCGCTCCCCATGCAGGACATTCGGGACATCCCCTTGGATGAGTTCCGCGTGGGAATGCGCGTGCGTGCGATCTTCAAGCCTCCCGCAGAGCGCAACATCGACGCCGTGGGCAACGATTGGATGTACCCCACCGTCGGGGATGTGCTCGAGCGTTGGGAGCCGACCGGCGAGCCGGATGTGCCCGTAGAAGAGTTGCCGGAGACCATGTAAAGATGGCCGAAGACATCGCGATCGTCGCTTTTGCGCAGACGCCCTCCTACCGGTCGTACGGCGACTCCGAGGCCTCGATGATCATGGGGGTCGTGAACCAGATCTTCGGGGATGTCGAGATCGACCGATACGAGATCGACTTCACGATTGCCGGCAGTTGTGACTACCTCTTGGGCCTTCCGTTCTCTTTCATCGCGAACGTGGACGGTTACGGTGCCTGGCCGCCGATCTACGAGTCGCATGTCGAAATGGACGGAGCCTGGGCGCTCTTCGAAGCCTTCGTGCGTCTCCAGTGTGGCGACATCGATTCCGCCCTGGTCGTGGGCTCCGGAAAATCGTCGTCGGGCGTGCCCCGTGAGATCTTTCCTCTGCAGACCGATCCCTACGTCAGCGCGCCGCTTGGCCTCGATCCGGTCTCCGTCGCCGGGCTTCAGGCCCGCGCGCTGCTCGAAGCCGGAAAGGCCACGGAGCGCGACTTCGCCGAAGTCGTCTCGCGAAGCCGGCGCGACGGGCTCTCGAACCCCCACGCACAGGTCGCCAAGGACGTCTCCGTCGAAACCTTGCTGAAGGAGCCGTACTACGCATCGCCGCTGCGCAGACACGACCTACCGCCAATCTCCGATGTGGCCGCGGCAATGCTCATCGTGCGTGGCCAGCGTGCGCGGGAGCTTTGCGAAAAGCCGGTTTGGATCCGCGGCATCGACCATCGTATCGAGTCTCACCATCTGGGCCTGCGCGACCTGACGGACTCGCCCTCGTCGCGCATTGCCGCCCGCCACCTGGGTCTCGACGGTGGCTCCCTCGACGTGGCCGAGCTCTGCGTTCGCTACAGCCCCGAGGAGATCGTGCTGCGCCAGGCGCTCGAGCTTGGCGACGGCACCAAGATCAACCCCTCCGGCGGTCCACTCTGCGGGCACCCGGTCATGGCGACGGGTCTCACGCGTGTCATCGAGGTGGCGCGCCGGATCCGTAACGGCGAGGCGGGTCGCGGCCTCGGGCATGCGGCCAGCGGCCCCGCTCTGCAACACAACCTGCTCTGCATCCTGGAAGGAGACGCCTGATGGCCGAGCGTTGCGCCGTGATCGGACTCGGACAGACCAAGTACGCCCGCTGCCTTCCCGTCTCGATGGACGGCCTCGTCCGCGAGGCTGCTCTGCGCGCGCTCGAGGACGCGGAGCTCACCTTCACGGACATCGACGCCATCGTGCTCGGCAAGGCCCCCGACCAACTCGAGGGCGTGATGATGCCCGAGCTCTCGCTCTGCGACGCTCTGTGTGCCGTGGGCAAGCCCATGCACCGCGTGCACACCGCCGGCTCGGTGGGCGGCTCCACGGCGATCACTGCGGCGACGCTAATCGAGAGCGGCATGTACAACACGGTGCTCACCGTGGCCTACGAGAAGCAGAGCGATGGCAACTTCATGTGGGCGCTGAGCGGAGGCCGCAGCGGAGGTCAGGGCGCCGGCGGCTCGTTCGCTCCATGGATCCGCAACTACATGAAGCGGAGTGGCGCGCCGGAGCACATCGGCTGGCAGGTCGCCGTCAAAGACCGTTTGAACGCGCTCAAGAACCCCTACGCTCACCTGCATATGAAGGACATCTCCATCGAGAGCGTCAAGGAGAGCCCGATGCTCTGGGATCCCCTCCACTTCTTGGAGTCGTGCCCCTCCTCCGACGGTGCGTCGGCCATGGTGATGACGAATGCCGCGGGTGCGAAGCGCGCACCACGACCTCCTGCCTGGGTGCTCGCTCACGCGAAGCGGACCGAGTCCGGCGTGTTCCCCGGTCGCGATCCGGTGATTCCGGTGGCGGGCATGGAGTGCGCGAAGGCCCTATACAAAAAGGCGGGCATCACCGACCCGCGTCGGCAGATCGACTGCGCCGAGCTCTACGTCCCCTTCAGTTGGTTCGAGCCCATGTGGCTCGAGACTCACCTGATCTGCGGGCCGGGCGAAGGCTGGAAGATGGTCGATTCGGGCGCCACCGAGATTGGCGGAGACTTCCCGGTGGACATGTCGGGCGGCGTGCTCTCTTCCAATCCGATCGGCGCATCGGGAATGATCCGCTGCTTGGAGGCTGCAAATCAGGTGCGCGGCACCGCCGGCGACTATCAAGTGGAGGGCGCTCGCGTCGCCCTCGGCCAGGCCTACGGTGGCCCCTCGAGTTACTTCGCCATGTGGATAGTGAGCTCGGAGCCAAACCCGACGTTCAAGTAGAGAAGAGGCCCTCTTTTGACGACACGACGAGACGACGGATGGGACGACCTCCTGGATGATCTCGGGGACCGACTGGATGCCGCCACCGCCATGGGCGGGCCCGAGCGGCTGGCGCGTCAGGCCGCCAAGGGTCGCCTGAACGCTCGGGAGCGGGTGGCACGTCTGTGCGACGAGGGAACGTTCAAAGAGATCGGCGCGCTGGGGGGCGCTGCGCCTCCGGCCGGAGGAGAACCGGTGCCCGCCGATGCCCTGGTGGGCGGGATGGCTCGCGTGGACGGCCGTTCCGTCGTCGTCATCGCCGAGGACTTCACCGTGAAGGGCGGATCGATCGGTCATGTGAACGCGGCCAAGCGCCTCCGGCTCGCGAAGCTGGCTCAGCAGGAACGGATTCCGCTGATCCTGCTGCTGGACGGCGCCGGCGAGCGCGCCTCGAATGCGTTCGAGCGCTACCCCTTCGCACCGAACGACCTTCAGATCGTCGCTGATCTTCAAGGCCAGGTGCCCGTCGTCACGTTGGTGCTCGGCGTCTCCGCCGGTCACGGCGCGCTCACCGGGGTCTTTGCAGACCTCATCATCATGACCGAGAACGCCTCGCTCTTCGCCGCCGGTCCGCCGGTGGTTCTCGGTTCTCTCGGCATCCAGGTCACCCCGGAGGAGCTCGGCGCCGCCCGCACCCATACAGCGGAAAGCGGGGTGGCCCACAACCTCGCCGCAGACGAGGACGAAGCCCTCAGCATGGCGCGTCGCTTTCTTTCCTACTTGCCCCAACATGCCGGCGCGGCGCACTCGGAGCCACCGGCCGGACGCGACGCCGACGAGCGGCTTCTGGACAGCATCCTCGACACGATTCCAGCGAATCATCAGCGGCCCTACGACATGCGCCCCGTGCTCGAGCAACTCGTCGACGCGGGGTCTCTCCTCGAGGTCCAGCCTCTCTACGGAACAACGATACTCACGGCGTTTGCGCGGATCGGAGGGCGGTCGGTTTTGATCGTTGCGAGTCAGCCAGCGGTCGGCGCCGGCGCGATCACGGCCGAAGCAGCCGAGAAGGCGACCCATTTTCTGCGGGTTGCGGGATCGTTCGGACTTCCCGTCGTCTTCCTT
This sequence comes from Deltaproteobacteria bacterium, assembly GCA_003647035.1. Classification (GTDB taxonomy): domain Bacteria; phylum Myxococcota_A; class Polyangia; order Polyangiales; family Houyiibacteriaceae; genus SG8-38. Next base: position 9,307 of record QMMB01000084.1, read on the forward strand.
ACCGACACCCCGGGCGTGATGCCCGGACCCGAGGCCGAACGAGTGGGAACGCTCAGGGCGGCAGCGGGGATGTATCTCGCCCAGCGAGCGATCCGCGCGCCCAAGGTGCACGTCACTCTGCGCAAGGCGTTCGGATTCGGCAGCTCTCTCATGGCAATGAACCCGTTCGACCGGCAGACTCTAACGCTCGCGTTCACCGGCATCTCCCTCGGCGGCCTGCCCGCTCACGGGGCTGCTGCTGCTTCGAAGGCCTCGGATGCGGAGAGCGAACGCATGGGCGAGCGGCAGTCCGGCGCTTGGGCGGCGGCCGACAACCTGGGCTACGACCGTGTGATCGATCCCCGCGATCTGCGAAACGAGCTGATCCAGGCGCTTAGAATCCGGAGCGCTGGGGGAGGGCAGACTTGATGGATGGGCCACCGACGAGCGCGTTTCGCGATGACATACTCACGGGCAGGGTCGCGCTCGTAACCGGCGGCGCCACCGGCCTCGGCAAAGAGATTGCGCGGACCCTCGGGCGGCACGGGGCTCGACTCTGCAT
>QMMB01000085.1 GCA_003647035.1 Deltaproteobacteria bacterium
CGATACGAAGGCCGGATCGTGACCGGCGTAACAGCCCCGGCCCTGCCTCGGCGATCTCGAAGGCGCGCTGCTCTTTTTCGGTTCGCAGGTCGATCTGCGGGGTCGGCTCCCAGCGGTTCTGTCGCTCCTTCCTGACCCCTTTGACGGTGACCAGGATGGCGGGAAGCACACCCGCCATGCCGACGACCAAGGCAGCAACCGACCCCTTTTGGCGGTCGGGTTTGTCTAGGGCGAAGTACCCGGCTAGTGCACCGCCGGTCGCACCCACGAGCGGAAACACCGCCAACGACCACGGCTCGTTGAGACCTGAGGCGGACGGAATGATGAGGCCGATCTCGGCACCAACGAGGGCCAAGCCAATCGTACCCTTCGGCGTGGCCTGCGTACTATCGAAGACCCCAGGATCGACCTGCGCCAAGGCAGAGCGAGGCACCGCCGACAGCGAAACCACTGCGGTCAGTGCAAACGCACACCCGATCCGATACCAGCTCAATTCCCCCTCCAGCTGCGTGTCCGCCCACAGTACACGTAGCCTGAAATAGCTGCAACCTCGCGACCTTACATGCGGAATCATTCGCCTTGATTTCACAGAATGCGCACCCAAGAATCCGGACATGGAGGAACGCGACTATCAAGCCCTGTTGGTGCAGCAGGACGGACACATCGTCACCCTGACCTTCAACAGGCCACAAAAGAAGAACCCGCTGAGCCAGGAGTTGGTCAACGAACTCCTGTGGGCCCTCGATGACGCGGAGGCCGCCGAGGATGTGCGGGTGCTCGTGCTGACCGGGGCTGGCAACGCATTCAGCGCCGGCGCGGATTTGAAGGGCATGACGGCCGACCGGGGCGAGCTCGAGAAAAAGGGCGAGTTCGACGATTTGCTGCTTCGCCTCGACCGCCTGCAGAAGCCGATCATCGCGCGCATTCCAGGGTACGTCATGGGTGGCGCGATGGGGATCGTCGCCTGCTGTCACTTCGCTATCGCGTGCGAAAGCGCGATCCTCGGGACGCCGGAGATCAAGCGCGGGCTGTTCCCGATGATGATCATGGCTGTTCTTCAGCGGGTCGTTCACACGAGGGAGCTGCTGAAGCTCATATTGCTCGGAGACAAGATCACGGCGACCAAGGCGAAGGAGATCGGCCTGCTGACCGAAGTGGTCCCGGACGACCAGCTCGATGCCCGCGTCGCAGAGCTTGCAGGCCAGCTCGCCAAGCAGTCGCCGAACGCGATGCGGATGGGGCTCAACGCCTACAACGAGCAACGTGAGATGTCGGTCGAAGAAGCCCTTCCCTACCTTCGTGAGCAACTCTACGCGGTGCTCGGTAGCGAGGATGCCAAGGAAGGCCTCGCAGCGTTCTTCCAGAAGCGCGAGCCGCAGTGGACGGGACGCTAGTCGAGCACGTCTGTCACTAGGAGCTCGATCGCATGGCCACCGATCCAGTGGTCGGGTTGAAACTCGCCGACCAGCCGGAGGGCATCGCGGCCCTCGATGCGCGAGAACATCGCTGGCGCAAACGCGCGTATCGATTCCTGGCCGACGCGTAGCTTGAGCTTGCCGTGCGCACGCCCTTCGCCGACGCCCGTCGCTTCGACGACGTGTGCGTCGACCAAGAACGTCGGCGTCGGGTAACCCTCCCCAAACGGCCCGAGGCGCTGAAGGTCCTCGACAGTGGGGACGCGGAAGGCGCCACCAAGGGCCACGTCGACTTCACCGAGTTGCCCCTTGCCCGAGCCCGCGCCCTGTGTGGCCTGCAGAAACGATGCACGGAAGGAGTCGAGCGCTTTGCGCGACAGGGAGATCCCGGCGGCGGCTCGGTGCCCGCCCCAGGCGCTCAGGTCGGATGCGCACTCCGAGAGCGCGCTGTACACGTCGAAGTCTGCTGTGGTTCGGGCGCTACCGTGACCATGCTCTGCGTCGAAGGCAATCACGACCGCAGGAACGCCGAACGTGTCCACCAGTCGGGCGGCCACGATGCCGACGACCCCGCGATGCCATGTGTCGCTCGCCACGACCACGCCTTCCTCGGGCGCTTCTCCGTAGAGCTCGCGGACTTGTGCGCGCGCCTCTTCGGTCGCGTGATTGGCGAGCATCTTGCGCTCTTCGTTCTTGGCCTCGACCTCTTGGAGCAGGCCCCACGCCTCCTTTGGGGTTCTTGCAGTGAGGAATCGAAGCGTGAGGTCGGCGACGCCGAGTCGACCGGGTGCGTTGAGCCGGGGCGAAAAGCGAAAGGCGACGTCACGAGCGGTGAGCTGGGCCGACTCCGGAATCTTGGCGGCTTGCCTCAGCGCGACGAGGGCCGGCCTGGTGCTGGGCACGCCAATGTTCTTCAAGCCCGCCCGGACCAGACGCCGGTTGTCCCCGGTCAATGGCGCGAGGTCGGCGATCGTGCCAATCGCCACCAGGTCGAGCCAGCCTCGAAGGTCGAGCTCCGCGCCGAGCTCGGACCGGAGGGCGGCCCCCAGCGAAAAGGCGAGCCCCGCGCTGCAAAGGCCCTTGTACGCGAACCCGCAGTCGGGACGGTGCGGGTTGAGAAAGGCAAACGCCGGAAGAGCCTGCTCCGGCACGAGGTGGTGGTCGACGACGATGACATCGATGCCCCGGGTCATGGCTTTCGCGATCCGCTCGTGATCGCTAGACCCGCAGTCGCAGGTCACCAGCAAGCCAGGGCCCTCGGCCAAGCATCGATCAAGACCCTGATCGCTCAGGCCGTATCCACCGTGAAAGCGGTCGGCGATGAGGGTTCGCACCTCGCCTCCGAGGGCAGCGATCACTTCGCTGAGAATCACCGCTGAGGTCGTGCCGTCTACGTCGTAGTCGCCAAACACGACGATCCGCTCCCTGGCGCGGATTGCGCGGGCAATGCGTTCCGAGGCGAGGGCGCGATCGAGCATCGGCTCGGGAGAGCTCAAGCCACGGAGCGTGGAATCGAGAAACGAGCGCGCCGCGTCGGCATCCCGCAGACCCCGATGCAGGAGCACCTGAGCGGCCGTGACGCCCAATCCGCACGCGTCGGCAAGCATGCCAGCCGCCCGTTCATCGGACGGCCGCACGCGATAGCGGTTCACGGAACTAGCCCCGCGCGCGATTGAAGAGACGGCGATCCATCAGCTCGGTGATCGGCGCCGCAATGAAAATCGAAGACAATGTGCCGATGATGATACCAATGCCCAACGCGAAGGCGATGTCTTTGATGACGCCAGTTCCTAGCAAGAAAAAGGCGGACACCGACAGGAGCGTCGTGAGCGAGGTGACCATCGTTCGCGACAACATCTGCGAGGTGCTGATGTTGATCAGCTCGCGGAGACTCTTGTCTCGGACACGCACCATGTTCTCACGAATCCGGTCGAAAACGACGATGGTGTCGTTGATCGAATAACCCATGATGGTGAGAAGCGCGGCAACGGTGGTGAGGTTGACTTCTTTTTGTAGGAGCACGTAGATGCCGAGCGTGATGAGCGCATCATGGAGCATCGCGATGACGCCGCCCGGGGCGAATCGCAGGTCGAAACGGAACGCCACGTACAACATGATGAACGCAATGGCGTACAGCAGTGACTGAATCGCCGCGTCGCGGAGCTGTTCGCCGGCCTTCGGCCCGACCCACTCGACGCGCAGCGCGCCTTCGGGAGCACGCTCGCCAAACCGTTCCTGAAGCTGCTCCATCAACTCATCGGCAACACCGACGAGGTGGGCCTCGTAGCGGGGGTCGCGGCTGCCTGTGAGCGCATTGATGGAGCGCACGTGTGCGCCGCCTGCTTCGAGCGCTTCCTGGAGCTGCTGCTCGTGGACCGGACCCGAAACGCGGAGGGTAATCTTATCGCCGCCGGGCGAGACCTTCATCTCGCGCAGGACGGTGTCACCGAGTGCTGCCTCGGTCTTCGCACGAATCTGCTCGATCTGCTCCTCGGGCAAGGACGAGACCTCGCGAACACGGATGATGTACTCGTTGGCCTTGCCCTCGACGCTGATCACGTCCGGGCGCGCGTAGCCTGCATCTTCGAGGGCCTTACGAACCTCGCCGGAGGACACATCCCCTCGGAAAGCCAGTTGAACCTCGGTGCCGCCCGCGAAATCGATGCCGTAGTTGGGTCCCGGGTAGACGAGAGAGACCAAGCTCAACAGAGCCATGAGACCGAGGACGGCCATCACCGGCGCTCGGTACTTCATGAAATCGAAGTAGGTGCCCGGTTTGATGAATTCCATGTCAGCCCACCCGCAGTCGCTGCACGCGCAAGCCGCGTACGAGCCAGTCGAAGAGCACCTTCGAGCAGAAGGTGCCGGTGAAGAGCGAGGTCCCGATGCCGATCAACAGCATCGTGGCGAACCCCTTGATCGGCCCAGTGCCGAACTGCCAAAGGACGATGCCCGCAATGGCCGTGGTGAGCTGACTATCGAAGACCGAAGAATAGGCCCGCGCGTAACCCTGCTCGACTGCAGAGCGGGGAGATTTCCCGAGCCTCAGCTCTTCCCTGATGCGTTCGGTAATGAGCACGTTCGCGTCGACCGCCATGCCGACGGTGAGCGCAATGGCCGCGACACCGGGCAGCGTGAGCGTCGCACCGATGCCAGACATGGTTCCAAGCAGAAGCTGCAAGTTCAGCAAGACCATGGCATTCGCGACGAGGCCAGCGACTTGGTAGTAGATCGCCATGAAAAGCAGGACGAGGATGACTCCGACCACCGCCGCAATTGCGCCTCTGCGCACGGAGTCCTGACCAAGCGTCGGGCCGATGAGCTGCTCGTTGGCCGGGCGAAGGGGCGCCGGGAGCGCACCAGCTTGAAGCACGACGACGAGGTCCTTGGCCTCCTGGAGGAGCGTGTTGCGATCCATGTAGGCGCCAAGAGTGATGCGGCCTCGGGCGCCAATCTGACCCTGAATGACCGGCGCTGACTCGACGCGGTCGTCGAGGACGATGGCCATGCGCTTGCCGATGTTGCGGCCCGTGAGGTCGGCCATGCGCGAAGCGCCGCGCGTGTTCATCACGAAGTCGACCTCGGGGCTACCGCTCTGGGGGTCGAAACCCACCGACGCATCATCGAGGTCCTCGCCGGTCGCGTCGGCGACTCGGTACATGTAATAGGTGCGCCAGCCCTCGCCTCCCCGCTCGGGGTCGGGATTCTGACGGCCGATCAAGACCTCGTGATCGTCCGGCACCGGGAGGGTCGCGATGTATGCGCGAAGGTTACGTCGCGCGTCGTCACCGAAGGCCTCGGCAAAGACCTGAGAGTCCTGGTTGAGGTAGACGCTCTCGGGCGGCGCAGTGAACACCGCGCGCGCGTCCGACTCGTCATCGACGATTTTGAACTGCAACTGAGCAGTGCGGCTGATGATCGACTTGATGCGCTCGAAGGAACTCTCCTGCGCGCCGGGAATTTCGATGATGATGTCGCCATCGTTCGGCCGAGCGATGACGGTCGGCTCGAGAATGCCCATGCTGTCGATACGGTTGATGATGGTGCGCTCGGACTGGCGAACCGCGGTCTCGCGCATGTTGGCGAGCTGCTCCTCGCGCATGTGCAGGTCGACCACGAGTTCGCCGACGCCGCTCGCAACGCGAAGGTCGCGGAAGTAGTCCTTCACCCAGGTTTTGGAAAGCTTCTGAGCGTCCTCTTGGTTCGAGAACGTGATGCGAATCGCACGCACCGCGCCGCCGTCCTTGTCGACACGCTCAATCTTGCAGCGCTGTCGAATCTCGTCGAGCTTGGCCCTGTCGATGTCGTCGATATCCTCTTCGGGAACGATGCCAATCAGGACGCCGCATTGGCGCTGCACCTGCTCGGCGATCCGGTCTCGACGGTCGCGAATGTATTCGTCGACCTCGACTTCATACATCAACCGTAGGCCGCCCTTGATATCGAGGCCGGGGTTGATCTGATTCTCGAAAGTCTCTTTGACGATGTCGGGGCATGGCAACCATCGATCGACACTCGGCCACAGGGCGAGAAAGCCCAAGACGGACGAGCCGACGACGATTGCCAAACGAATATACCAGCCTCGATCCATGATCCTCGCCTGTGCGTTTAGCTTTTCGGTTCGGGGGGTTGGTCCAACCCAGCAATGTGGCTCCGCAGCACCTTGATGCGTGTGCGGTCAGCGACCTCGACCGTCACGTCACGCTCATCGAGCGCGGTGATTTCGCCGCGGATTCCCCCATTGGTGCGGACGATGTCACCCTTCTTGAGGGCACCCATCATCGCGTCATGCTCTTTGGCGCGCTTCTGCTGTGGTCGGATCATCAGGAAGTAGAGGACGCCGAACATCAGCAGGAGCAGACCGATTTGTTCGGTTCCGCCACCAGCGCAGCCCAGGGGCCCTGACACTGGATCGCCACCTCCCGGAGAGGGTGCGACGCGACCGCCACTCACGTCGGGCTGAAGCAAAATGTAAAGTAACGAGTACAGCACCACTAACCTTCAATGCTCGTCGAGCCCGGATGCACACTGCGTTCCGGGCTCGTGAAGCGCCGGCGTTTCTACTCCATGCCCCCAACCAGGTCAACTCAGCGGAATTGCGGATTTATGCTACATACGCGCGACCCCCGATTGGTGGGGGTGTGAGGAGCAGCAATGGTCGACAAAGTGGACAAGATCTGGCTCGATGGGAAGCTCATTCCTTGGGAGCAGGCGAACGTCCACGTATTGACGCACACGCTCCACTACGGGCTGGGCGTCTTCGAGGGCATTCGCTGTTACAAGCTGAAAGACGGGCGAAGCGCGATCTTTCGTTTGGAAGAGCACATTCGGCGACTGTTCGATTCTGCCCACATTTGCATGCTCCCGATGCCGTACAGCCAAGAGGAGATCGTCGACGCGTGCCTCGAGACGGTGCGGGCGAACAAGCTCGACGAGTGTTACCTCCGGCCGATCGCCTTCATGGGCGACGGCGAGATGGGGCTCGGCGCCAAAACCAACCCGACCCGTGTGTCGGTCATCGCGTGGCGTTGGGGCGCCTACCTCGGTGAGGAAGGCCTTCGGCGAGGCATTCGCGCCAAAGTGAGCTCATTTCAACGGGCAAGCGTCAACACGCTGATGTCGAAGTCCAAGACCAATGGCCACTACGTCAACTCGATTCTCGCCAAGCGCGAGGTCCAGATGGTTGGCTATGACGAGGCCATCATGCTCGACACCCAGGGCTACGTCTCCGAGGCCTCCGGCGAGAACATCTTCGTGATCCGCGACGGCGAAGTCGCCACCCCGCCAATGGGCGTGTCGATCCTGGGCGGCATCACCCGCAACTCGGTCATGCGGGTCATGCAGGGCCTCGGTCTCACCATCCACGAGCGCCTCATCTCGCGTGACGAGCTCTACATCGCAGACGAAGTCTTCATGGTCGGCACCGCCGCCGAGGTGACCCCGGTGCGCGAGCTCGACGATCGCGCGATCGGCGAAGGGTCGCGTGGACCGATCACGGAGAAGGTCCAGACCGCGTACTTCGACGCAGTGCGCGGAGTGAACGTCCCAGACGAGAGCTGGCTAGCGATCGTCTGACACTGGCGCTGACACTGGCACTGGCACTGACACTGACACTGACACTGGCACTGGCACTGGCACTGGCAACTGAGACTGTGCCTGCCGCTGCCCCCTTGCCTAGTCCTCAACCACGCTTTTGTGGATGATGATGCGGCGGCAGTGGGGGCACTGGTGGAGCTCGTTTGCGCGCTGTAGCTCGATCGTCAGCTGCGGTGGCAGCGCCATGCGGCAGCCAGTGCAGGTGCCGTCTTTGATGATGAGGACGACGTTGGTGATGCCGGTCTTGAGGCGCTCGTAGCGCTTGATGATCGACTTGGGAACTTTGGCGGCGAGGTCGTCACGGCCGTTGAACATCTGGGCGCGTTGCTCTTCGAGCTCGGTGATGCGGGCCTTGGAGGACTCCGCCTGCGACTGCAGGACGCCCTTCGCTTCTTCGAAGTCCTTCTCGCGCTCGGCGAGCGATGCGGTTTTCGCCTCGATGGCTTGACCGATGCGGCCGAGCTCCTCTTCGCGCTCTCTCATCGAGCGACGATTGGCTTCGATCTCTCGCTCGCCGGCGTCTGCTTCGCGAATGCTGGACGCTTGCGCTGCCTTCTTGCGAGCCCGCTGCAGCCCTTCGTTGCGCTCCTTGAGCTCGGTGCTCTGTTGCACTTTGAGCTGCTCGGCTTCATCGAGCTGCTGACGCTCTTGGGCGAGCATCGTCTCCAGCGTTTGGACGTTCTCCCGTAGCTCTTCCAAGCTCTGCGGGATTTGTTTGAGCTCAGCGTCGATGTCACGCGCCGAGTCATCCATTTCAGCAAGTTTAGCCAGCGCTAACAGCTCTTCGCGCAAGGAACTCCTCCGTGGTTTGCCAAAGCTGGCGGGGCTTTAGCGTGCCTTCACATGGGACGCAAGACGGCAAACCCGCACGGCACCGTAAACCTGGCGCTCGCGCGGCGCCCAGGGGGCTCGAGCAAAACCGCATTTCGGTTTTGCTCGGTAGGCCCACCTGGACTCGAACCAGGAACAACCCGGTTATGAGCCGGGGGCTCTAACCAATTGAGCTATGGGCCCTTGGGGGGCTTCTAGCGTGATCGGGAGCTAAGCGCGAATGAAACGCGAATGAAATACCGGGGCACGGCGGAGCGCGACACGGTCTAGTTGTCCATGAAGGAGCGGAGTTGCTTCGAGCGGCTTGGGTGGCGGAGCTTGCGGAGGGCCTTGGCTTCGATTTGGCGGATGCGTTCTCTCGTTACTTCGAAGTCTTGGCCGACCTCTTCGAGGGTGTGGTCGCTCTTTTCGCCTATGCCGAAGCGCATGCGGAGGACTTTTTCTTCTCGGGGGGTCAGGGTTTTGAGGACGCGGCGGGTTTGGTCTTCGAGGTTGCCGTCGATTACGGCCTCGACGGGGGACACTGCGTTCTTGTCCTCGATGAAGTCGCCGAGGTGGCTGTCTTCTTCTTCGCCGATTGGGGTCTCGAGACTGATGGGCTCTTTGGCGATCTTGAGGACCTTGCGGACCTTCTCGAGCGGCATCTCCATGCGCTCGGCGATCTCTTCGGGATCAGGCTCGCGGCCGAGCTCTTGGACCAAGTAGCGCGACGTGCGGATCAATTTGTTGATCGTTTCGATCATGTGGACCGGAATTCGGATCGTGCGGGCCTGGTCCGCGATTGCGCGGGTGATGGCCTGACGAATCCACCACGTGGCGTACGTGGAGAACTTGTAGCCGCGGCGGTACTCGAACTTGTCGACCGCCTTCATCAGGCCGATGTTGCCCTCCTGAATCAGATCGAGGAACTGCAGGCCGCGGTTGGTGTACTTCTTGGCGATCGAAACGACGAGACGAAGGTTGGCTTCGACGAGCTCTGCCTTGGCGCGCTCGGACCGCCGCTCGCCCCGCGCGAGCGCCCGGTAGGTGTCTCGCAACTGATCGACCGGCTGCCCCATGTCTTCTTCGACATCGACAATCGCCTTGTGCGCGTCGCGGATGTGCTCCTCCGAAAGAACGATCTGCTCTTCGGAGCCGTACTTCCGCTGCACCCTCTTCTCGACTGCCTTGCTCTCTTGCATCTCGCTGAGGATGCGCTTCATGTCTTTGTACTTGAGGCCGCCAACGCGTGCCTCGGCTTCGAGCATTTCGCGCTCCGCGCGCTCGACGCGACGGGTGTAGTCCTTGATGGCCGCGACCACACGGTCGATCTGCTTCTTGGTGAGGTTGAGCCCCCGCAAGAGGGTGACCCGCTCGTCGAGATGCTTGTCGAGCTGCTCGGCGTGTTGCTTCTTGCTCCGGTCGGAGACCCGTCGCTTGCCTTCGAGCTC
>QMMB01000086.1 GCA_003647035.1 Deltaproteobacteria bacterium
CGGACGATGAAGGTGTTCATGCCTTCTTCTCGTTCGAAGGTCGTTCGGTAGCCTTGAGCCTGTTGGCGGGTTGCGAAGGGGCCGATGCGGACTCGCCAGTGGGTGCCGCGGCCTTCGACGATGCCGGTCGTGACGAAGGCTGCGTGGCCGCGTTTGCGTAGGGCGCTGGCGAACACTTGTGCTTCCTCGGCGTCTTGGTAGCTGATGACTTGCAGGGTGTAACGGCCTTCGTATCCGGCGGGAGCAGAGACTGTCGTTTGGGGCACCGTGGCGGCGACGAGCGGGTCACGAGCCGCTGCCATTTCGACGACTTTGCGGTCGGGGCCTGCGGTTACAGCGGCTGGCAAACCTGCGGCGATGTCGGAGCGTCGTGGCGGCTTGGTCAACGGATCGAGGTGGGCGAGCTCGGCAGCCGCAGCGGCCATCGCGATGGCGACCTCGGGTCGCGTTTCGGTGACCAAGGTGGTTGGGAAGCTCAGAGTCTCCGGGTCGAGCTCGGGGTGCTCGGTCGGCTCTTCGGTCGCGTCCACGGCTTCGACGCCGTCGGCGATCGCAAGGATTTGCAACGGGTCCTCCCTGGGAGGTTCGTTGCCGTCGGGGAGGGCTGCCACCGCGGCGACGACGATGCCTACCGCCGCCACCAGGCCTACGCCAGACAGTACCAGGACGCCTCGTCCCTCGTCCGAGGATCGCTCTTCGATCCGCTCCAGATCGCGCATTGCAGTGTCCATTTTCCGTTCCGCTCCGGCCCTCTTTCGTGGTTTACGAAACTTCCGCTGAAGCAGCCAAAAAACAGCAGTTCACGAGGCCTGAGAGTGCGTGCGGAGGGGGTGCGCACGTGGTAGCTTCGCGCCGGCGTCGCAGCTCTGGGGGACGGCGCATGGGAGCAGTACTTCATGGCGGACCCTTCACAGAACCAGCCGGTAGCACTCGAAGACGAGATGAGGCGTTCGTACCTCGATTACGCGATGAGCGTGATCATCGGGCGAGCGATTCCCGACGTGCGGGACGGACTCAAGCCTGTCCATCGGCGCATTCTCTACTCCATGCACGAGCAAAAGGTGCACTGGAACGGTTCGTACCGAAAGAGCGCTCGCATCGTCGGCGACGTGCTCGGCAAGTACCACCCGCACGGTGATACGGCGGTCTACGATGCGCTCGTTCGCATGGCGCAGGATTTCTCCATGCGGTATCCGCTCGTCGACGGGCAGGGCAACTTCGGCTCGGTGGACGGCGACCCTGCTGCAGCGATGCGGTACACCGAGGTCCGCATGTCCCGGCTGGCGTCGGATCTGCTCGCCGATATCGAAAAAGAAACCGTGGACTTCGGTCCAAACTTCGACGACTCCGAAAGGGAGCCGCTCGTTCTGCCGAGCCGGATTCCCAACCTATTGATCAATGGCTCGGGTGGCATCGCCGTCGGTATGGCCACCAACATTCCGCCCCACAATCTGCGCGAGGTCGTCGACGCGACGGTTCGTCTGATGGGCGACCGGGAGCTGACGGTCGATCAGCTCATGGAGGACGACGACGAGGCAGGCCGGCTGGGCGTGAAGGGCCCCGACTTCCCGACTGCGGGGTACATCTACGGCAAGGCGGGCATCCATCTCGGCTATCGCACCGGCCGTGGCCGCATCGTGATGCGGGCGCGGGCGGCCATCGAGGACCTTCCTGGCAAGGGCGATCGCGAGATGATCGTGATCACCGAGATTCCCTACCAGGTGAACAAGGCCGAGCTGCTGAAGAAAATCGCCGACCTGGTTCGTGACAAGCGACTCGAGGGGATCAGCGATCTCCGCGACGAGTCCGACCGGGATGGCCTACGGATGGTCATCGAGCTCAAGCGCGACGCCCACGGCGAAATCGTGCTGAACAAGCTCTATCAAATGACCGCGCTGCAAAGCACGTTCGGCTACAACTGCCTTGCCATCGTCAAACAGCGCCCCGAGGTGCTCGATCTCCGGTCCGTGCTCCTTCGGTTCATCGATCACCGGCGTGAGGTCGTCGTCCGACGGACACGCTACGACCTTCGTCAGGCCCAGGCGCAGCGTGAGCTCATCGAAGGCCTCGGGATGGCGGTCACCGACGTCGATCTGGTGGTGAGCACGATTCGGTCTTCGAAAGACCCCGACGAGGCGCGAGAGCGCTTGATGCAGCTCGCGCTCACCGGGCTCGAAGAGTTCGTGAAGCGCGCCGGCCGGCCTGAAGCCGAGGTCAACGCCGCAAAGCAACGCGGTGACTACTACCTCTCGGAGCGCCAGGCCAAGGCGATCCTGGAGATGCGGCTGTCTCGTTTGACCGGGCTCGAGCGGGAGAAGCTAGCGACGGAGTATGGCGCTCTGTGTGATGTGATAGGCGAGCTCCAGGCTATCCTGGCGAGCAAGGAGCTTCTCGACCGAGTCATCGTCACGGAGCTCGACGAGATCCGCGAGCGTTTCGGCGATGCCCGCCGCACAGAAATCGTTGAAGCGGAGGGAGACATCTCGATCGAGGATCTCGTTCCGGACGAAGAAGTGGTCGTGACCGTGTCGCACGCCGGCTACGTGAAACGCGTGCCGCTCAGCGAGTACCGTGCGCAGGGACGAGGCGGCAAGGGCCTCCGCGCCATGGATACCCGCGAACAAGACTTCGTGAGCTGGGTTTTCGTGGTCAACGCCCACGCGCACGTCTTGTTCTTGAGCGACAAGGGCAAGGTGTACCTGAAGAAGGTCTATCAAATTCCCCAAACCAGTCGCGCGGCGAGAGGCAGGGCCGTCGTGAATCTCGTGGGCATGGAGCCCGACGAGCGCGTCGCGGCGATTCTCCCAATCCGGGAGTTCGTCGAGGGCGGGTATCTCCTGACGTGCACTCGTCGAGGACGCGTGAAGCGTACGAACCTGTCCGCATACGAGAACATCCGGCAAACGGGGATCATCGGCGTTGCAATCGGTGAAGGGGACGGACTGTTGACCGCCCGCATCGTGACTCCAGGCCAACATGTGCTGATCGGCACATCACGCGGCATGAGTATCCGGTTCCCGGTGGAAGACGTTCGAGGGATGGGCCGTGATTCGATGGGCGTAAAGGGGGTCGATCTTCGTGAAGGCGACTTCGTCATCGGCATGGACATCATCGAGGAAAATAGCGACCAGCAGGTGCTCACAGTCAGCGCCAACGGGTACGGGAAGCGCACGAAGGTCTCTGAATGGCGCACGCAGAACCGCGGCGGCAAGGGCATCATCGGCATGGACACCTCGGACCGCAACGGCGCCCTGGTGAAGCTCCGGTTGGTCTCGCCCGATGACCAGCTGATGGTGATCACCAACGGTGGTCAGGTGATTCGGACTCGCGTCAGCGAGATTCGCGAGACTGGGCGCAACACGCAGGGGGTGCGGGTCATTCGTCTCCGTGAGGGAGAGCAAGTCGTCGACGTCGAGCCCGTGGCGGAGGGCGAAGAAGGCGAGCAGGGCGCGGAGGGTGAAAACTCGAAACCCGAAGAACCCCAAGCAATTTAGTCCGTACGAGCCTGGAAATGTGTAATCCGGGGAACAACGCGCTATCTTTACAGGGGCAATTGAGGGAGCGTTTTCTCAGTCGTGTTTTTCTGGGGGGGTAGGGGAGTGTGAGTAACGGACCCGTCATTGGGATCGACCTAGGTACGACAAATTCCGTGGTTGCCATCGCCGATCAGCCCGGCGGGCGCGTCCTCGCGGACAGCGACGGATTGAACCTCATCCCCTCAGTCGTTTCGTTTCATCCGAGCGGTGATGTGCTGGTGGGTGGCTCCGCGAAAGAGCGCCGCCTGCTCGACGCACAGAACACGGTGTACTCCGTCAAGCGACTCATCGGGCGGCCCTACACGAGCTACGAGGTCAAGCAAGCCCAAGAGCGCTTTGCGTTCGAGCTTTCCGAAGGCCCGAGCGGTGGCGTGTTGGTCACCGCGCGAGGCGAGACGTACACGCTGAGCGAGATTAGCGCGTTCGTCCTTCGGCATGTCCGAAAGGTCGCCGAGGAGGCATTGGGCCAGGAGTGTCGCCAGGCGGTAGTGACGGTGCCCGCCAACTTCAATGAGCTTCAGCGAAGTGCGACCAAGGCAGCAGGGCGCGTTGCCGGCCTCGATGTGTTGCGCATCCTCAACGAGCCGACCGCTGCCGCGCTCGCCTACGGCTACAACAAGACTTCGACCGAGCGCGTGGCGGTCTACGACCTTGGCGGCGGCACCTTCGACGTCACGATCTTGCAGCTCGCGGGTGAGGTATTCGAGGTGTTGGCGACGGCGGGTGACACCTTTCTTGGCGGCGATGACGTCGATATCTGCGTCGCAGACCACATGGCCGCGCAGTTTCTCGAAAAGCATCGGTACGACGCGCGCCAGGACCGGCAAGCGTACGAACGGCTGCGCGCCGCCGCAGAGTGGGCGAAGATTCAGCTTTCGGCCAAGCAGGACGTGAAGCTCTGCATCGAGGAGCTCGCCTATGGTGATGGGGGCGCGGCGCTCAATTTGGACTACGCGCTCACGCGCCAGCAGCTCGAGCAGATGCTTCATCCGCTCGTGGCGCGTAGCTTCGATGTCTGTGAAGACGCGATGAAAGCAGCTGGCCTGCGTCCGACCCAGCTCGACAACGTGATTTTGGTGGGCGGCTCGACGCGGATTCCACTGCTTCAACGGATGGTCGCGGAGTACTTCGGCCGTAAACCACTCGTGAACATCGATCCGGACTTGGTCGTCGCACAGGGCGCGGCGCTGCAGGCGCGGTCGCTATCGGCTCCCCTGCGCAAAGCCGCGCTCGGCAGAGTCGAGCTCAAGAAGGTGGCGCAGCCCGGCACCGGCGATCACGGCATCGTCACCGAGGAGGGCTTCGAGGACGAGATCACCAACATGGGTGACCGGCCGCCGCTCCCGCCGCCCCCGGTCGCGCGGGCGGCTCGCAAAGCGACCCTGCAGGGGCAGGCGCCACCGCCTCCTCCGGCCCAACTCAAAAATTCTGGCGACCTGCGGCAGGACGACGGCCTCCTCGACACGCCGACGCGCTCACGCGAGGAGCCTCTCGAGAATCAGCCTACCCGCGTGGCCGAGGCGGTCGACCCACTCGACTTCCAGGCCACACGGATGGCCGACGCCTCCGGTCTGTTGATGCAAATTGGGGGCCCAGCAGGGGATGACGCCGAGGAGCTTGGGGATGAGCCATCGGGCTTGATGATCGAGCTCGGCGACGATGCGTTCGGTGGTGAGTCTGATGTGCCTGCCGACGACGCACCGCCGCCCCCGGCCCCACTCGATCTCGCGAGCTCGGCGCCGGCGGAGCTCAGGGCCGCTCTCGACGAGGACATCCCGACGCTAACGGGCGCGGTCGCGGTAGGTGAGGCGCCTGCAACGCCGTTGCTCCTCGACGTGACACCGCTATCGCTCGGCGTCGAAACCGTCGACGGCTACTGCGAGCACATCATCCGCCGCAACTCTGCGATTCCGGCAGGGCAAACCAAGATGTTTACCACGGCGCGGGACCGGCAGGAGGCAGTTGTCGTTCGCATCTGCCAGGGCGAGGCGCGCCAGATTTCGGGTAATCAGCTCCTTGGCGAAGTCGTCCTCGAGGGACTACGGCCGGCCGCACGTGGAAAGGTCCAAATCGCGGTTCGTTTCATGATCGACGCCGACGGCACCCTCCAGGTGAGGGCGCAGGATGTCGGCACGGGCCAGCAACAGCAGATCGCGATCAAGCTCATCGGTGAGCTGCCTGAAGAAGAGATCGAAGAGCTCACCAAGCGCCACGAGGCGAAGCTCGGTTAGACGATGTCCGGCGGAGACGAAGCCCTCGACTACTACCGGCTGCTCGGAATCATCCGCACGGCCACCGCCGACCAGATTCGCTCCGCGTTCCATCGCTTCGCTCGCGAGCACCATCCGGATAGGTTCATCGGTATGCCCGAGGAAAGCGAGCGGCACACTGAGCTCTATCAGCATGGGAGCGAGGCGTATCGCGTGCTCTGCGATCCATTGAAGCGCAAGATCTACGACGACGGTCTTGCTCAGGGAGTCGTCCGCTATTGCGAGGATCGCGCCCAAGAGCACCGACGAACGATGCGGCCGCCCGGCGGCGTGGCGCTGCGTTCCAGCAAGGCCCGGGTGTTCTTCACGCGCGCGCACAAGGCGATGAAATCTCAGGACTGGGCGCAGGCGAAGCTCAACCTCCAAATGGCGATCCACAACGAGCCCGATAACGAGGGGCTCAAGGCCAAGCTCGAAGAAGTTCTTCAACAGATGAAGTCGCGCTAGTCTGGTAGCTCGGAAAGAATTCCGGGCTATGGTGGTGGCGTCATGGGACGAACAGCGGCGATAGAACGTCGGACCAACGAGACCGAGATCCAAGTGGAGCTCGATCTCGATGGAAGCGGCCAATACCAGGTGGAGACCCCGATCGGGTTTCTCACACACATGGTAGAGCAGCTCGCCAAGCACGGGCTCTTCGACCTCAAGGTGCGCGCCCTCGGCGACACACACATCGACGGGCACCACACCACTGAGGACCTGGCGATCGTGCTGGGGCAGGCATTCGCCAAGGCCTTGGGCGACAAGGCAGGGATCCGTCGTTTCGGCTCGGCCACGCTGCCGATGGATGAGGCCTGTGTCACCTGCGCTCTGGACCTGTCAGGACGGCCCTATTTCGTTTGGGCCGTGACGCTGCAGAAGGCCAGGATTGGCGACTTTGATTCGGAGCTTGCCGAAGTGTTCTTCGAGGGTTTCGTGCGCGGCAGCCAATGCAACCTGCACATGCGCCAACACGCAGGCGAGAATCTGCACCACGTGATCGAAATCAGCTTCAAGGCTTTCGCACGCGCGCTTCGGCAGGCGACCGAGATCGACCCGCGCGTCGTGGGCGTGCCGTCGACCAAGGGCACGCTCGTCGAATGACTGCCGGCCGGGTGGCGATTGTAGATCTGGGCCTCGGGAATTTGCACAGCGTGACGAAGGCATTCGAGCGCGCGGGCGCCAATGCCGAGCTCAGCTCCGATCCGGACGTCTTGCTGCGCGCTGATCGCTTGGTCATGCCGGGCCAAGGCGCCTTCAAGGAGTGTGCTCACGCGCTGGCGGGCGAAATCGGCGAGGCGGTGAAGACGTGGATCGGCAGCGGTCGCCCATACCTTGGCATCTGCCTCGGGATGCAAGCGTTGTTCGAGTCGAGTGAAGAGGCGCCCGGTCAGAAGGGCCTCGGCATTTTCCCAGGGACCGTGAAGCGATTCACGCGCGACTTGCGCGATGCAGAGGGCCGTCGGCTCAAGGTGCCCCACATCGGTTGGAATCAGATCGAGAGCACGCACGCCGTGTTTGAGAACGCCGAGTGGTACTACTTCGTACACAGCTACTACTGCGTCCCCGCGGACGAAACCCTCGTCGTGGCCACCACTGATTATGGCGCGCCGTTCTGTTCGGCGATCGCGCGGGACAACGTGATCGCGTGCCAGTTCCATCCCGAGAAGAGTCAGCATGCGGGCGCGCGTGTCATCGCGCACTTCCTCGGAGATGTCTCGTGGAGTTGATTCCGGCGATTGATTTGCTCGATGGCAAGGTCGTCCGCTTGCATCAGGGCAAATACGACGAGGTCACCGTGTACGACGATGATCCGGTGGCCATGGCCAAGCGGTTCGAGGATGAAGGAGCCCAGAGGCTTCATGTGGTCGATCTCGAGGGCGCGCGCAGCGGTGCGCCTGTGCACGTCGCGATCATTCAGAGCATCCTTCGGGAGACCCACCTTCAAGTGCAGGTTGGTGGTGGCGTGCGAAACGAAGCCGTCGCCGCACAGTGGATGGATGCCGGCGCCTCTCGGGTCGTGCTCGGCACCGTGGCCGTCAAGGCGCCCGAGGTCGCGCGGACGATCTGTGACCGATACCCCAAAGGGGTCGTCATGGCGCTCGATGCGCGCGACGGGAAGCTCGCGGTCGAGGGTTGGCAGGAGCAGAGCGAGCAGGACGTCGTCGAGCTCGCCAAAGAAGTTGATGGGTGGAACATCGGCGCCATCCTCTTCACCAACATCCACAAAGACGGCACCCGTGAGGGGCCGGACGTCGAAGGCACCGCGGGCTTGCAGTCGCACGTCGAGACGACCGTCATCGCCTCGGGAGGGATAGGCGCCCTCGACGACCTGCGCGCGTTGTCCGCCGCCGGCGTTCGCTCGGCGGTCTGCGGACGCGCGCTCTATTCGGGCGTCTTCACATTGTCTGAGGCGTTCTCGGCGCTACAAGAGGGCTGATGCTGGCCAAGCGAATCATCCCCTGTCTCGACGTCAAAGACGGCCGCGTCGTCAAGGGCGTCAACTTCGTCGGTCTCCGCGATGCGGGCGACCCGGTCGAGTCCGCTCAGCGCTATAGCGCGGGCGGGGCGGACGAGATCACGTTCCTCGATATCACCGCCTCGCACGAGAACCGCCGAACCCTGTTCGACCTGGTCGACCGCACCGCAACGACCGTCGCGGTGCCTCTGACCGTGGGTGGCGGGGTGCGAGAGCGGCGGGACGTGAGCGAGCTTCTGCATGCCGGGGCTGACAAGGTGTCCATCAACAGTGCCGCCGTGGCCAACCCTATCTTCATCAAGGACATGGCCGAGGCGTACGGCGCGCAGGCCATCGTGGTGGCCATCGATGCCAAGCGCGTGCCGGGAGAAACCGACACCTGGACCGTGTATACGCATGGTGGGAGGCGTGACACGGGGCTCGACGCGATCGCCTGGGCCAAGCGGATGGCCGACTACGGCGCCGGGGAGATCCTGCTGACCAGCATGGACCGCGATGGAACTCGGGACGGCTATGATCTGCTGTTAACTCGCGCGGTTGTGGACGCAATCTCGATTCCTGTTGTAGCTTCCGGCGGAGTGGGGACGCTCGCGCACGTGCACGAGGGTCTCGCAACCGGAGGGGCGGATGCGGCGCTTGCAGCTTCTATCTTTCACGATGGTCACTACACTGTGGCCGAGGTCAAGGAGTACCTCCTCGACCATGGGGTATGTGTGCGGCCGCCAGAGCCGGACTGAGGGGAAGCGATGAGCAGAGACGTCGGCGTGGGCCAACTGGTGGAGGAGCTGGAGCAGCGCGGCGATCGTCTCCCGTTCGAGATCGGCGCCTTCGTCGCCCTCGAGGCTTGCGAGGGGCTCCTTCAGGAGTCGGTGAAGCTCGCGGCGGACGATGTCCGCGTGACCTTGGATGGTTCGGTGGTGGTTGCTGGCTCGGCACAACGGGCCGAGCCCGACGAGGCCGCGCGATCGCTGGTGTCGGTTCTCGCACGACTCCTGGTCGCGGCGGGTCCGGGCGTCCCTCCCTATCTCCTGCAGCTCGTCCATGAGGCCGAGACCGGGCAGAGCCCACGCGACCTTCGTCACCTTCATGACGCCATTGAGGCATCGCTAATCCCGATCAACCGCGGAGCCTCGCGCCGCGTGCTCGCCCGTCTCGTCCGCGACAGCGATCGGCCACCCGCGCCAGAGGTCCCGCAGGTCGACCCGCGGGAGCTCGACGCAGAGCTAGACGAGCTGCTGCGTGATCCCGCCTCACGAACGCTGGAGCCAGCCCAGGCGGGGTCGCCATCACAGGCAGACGAAGGCCCAATCACCGAACGCATCCGCATGCCGACAGGGGGGGCCTCTCGCACCGGCACTGCCGCTGACACTGGCACCGGCCCTGACCCGGGCACTGCCACTGGCACTGACACTGGCTCTGACACTGGCGCTGACGCTGCCGC
>QMMB01000087.1 GCA_003647035.1 Deltaproteobacteria bacterium
CGCGATTCTCCACCGCATGCGGGTCCGCGAAAGAAGTCCGGGCCGCCCTGCACGTCGCGAGCGACGGGGGGTACACCGAGGAACGCATGGCGCCTCACCTCGACGAGAGGCTCGACGAGGTGTGCGCCATCACGTGGGGTTGGGGCCGAAGGATCGAGCGCCCCGAGAGCCTCCAGGACATCGCGCAGACTTCATCGAGCGCGATGTCCACCGCTTGGACCCTCGCGCTCGGGAAGTACCCGTACGCGACTCCGAGCTGGAGCCCCGCGCGCACCTCCTTGGCCGAGCCGCACGCCGAAGCGAACCGCGCTCTCGCCGTCCCCGCATCGTTTCCATCCGCCTCCGCGATATTGAGAACCACGCTATTCATCGCCCGATGGATTTGCTCGAAGAGCGACCGATCTCGTTTGCGAACAATTGGAAGAATCTGCCGCAGCCCGCCTGCCGCTGCTAGCGCCCGTTGCTGAATGATGAGTCCCATGAGTGATGTCCTTTTTCCGAGTGAGTGGGGTTCCCCAGAAGGGCGAAGCCCGCACCCCACTCACTCGGAAAAAGGACATCACGAGGACAAAGTCGAGTCCCAGAGACACCGACGCTGACACTGACACCGACGCTGGCACTGACACCGTCACTGGCGCTGACACTGACGCTGACACTGCCGCTGGCACTGGCACTGGCACTGAGCACTGGCACTGAGCACTGACGCTGGCACTGGCACCAACCCTCTAGTGGACCGCTGGGCGCAGCGGGAGGCCGTCGACGATCTCGGCTTCGCCCTCGAGCAACTCGTCCAGCCTCTGCTCCACGCGGTCCGCCGGGAAGTACTCGCGGGCCAGGCGGACGAATATGCCGTGGTGTCTGGCTTCGGACCGCGTGATCTCGGTGTAGAAGGCTTTTAGCGGGCCGGGATCCAAGCCTTCTGCGACGAGGCCGAAGCGCTCGCAGCCGCGCGCTTCGACGATCCCCAAGACCAGGAGCCGATCCAGAAAGAACTGCTCGGGGCCGCGTTTGATCAGCCCCATCAGCGCGCCGACGTAGGGGTCCTTCTCGTCGCGTTGGGTCGACAAGCCTCGGTCTAGGATGATCTGCATCACCTGGGCATAGTGTTCGAGTTCCTCTTGTGCGAACGGGATCAGCTCGCGTACGAGAAGAGTGCGATCGGAGTAATGCGCGACGAGCTTCAGCGCGGTTGCCGACGCCTTTCGCTCGCAGGCCGCGTGGTCGATCAGAAACGCGTCGAAGTCTCCTAGGACTACGTCGATCCAGGCAGGGTCAGTCGCGGTGCGCAAACGCAGCATGGTTGGCCTACGAGCGGAGCGCGTCGAGGATCGGCTGAATCGCGTCGCGGCGGAGCTTGAGCGCGGCACGGTTGGCGATCACCACCGAGCTGATGTCGGCGATCTTCTCGAGCGGGACTAGGCCATTCTGGCGAAGGGTTTCTCCCGTTTCGACCAAGTCGACGATCACGTCGGCGAGGCCGGTCAACGGGGCTAGCTCGACCGAGCCTTGGCAAAAGATCAGATCGACGGGGGTGCCCTTCGATTGGAAGTACTGTTCGGCGATGTGTGGAAACTTCGTAGCGACGCGGAGGGGGCGCTCTCCCTTGCCGGCGATGGGCTCGTTTGGGCGGCCGCAGACCATCATCTCGCACTTGCCTATGTCGAGGTCGACGGGCGCGAAGACGTCGTAGTCGCGCTCCATCAACACGTCTCGGCCGACGATCCCGAGATCGGCAGCGCCGTACTCGACGTACGTGGGCACGTCGTCTGGCTTGAGCAACAGATAGCTGAGCCCGGCCTCTTTGTCCTCGCGGACCAGTTTGCGGCTCTTCGCCGTGAGGGCGTCCGTCGAGATGCCAGCCTGCTCGAGCCGTCCGCTCAACTGTTCGAGGACGCGGCCCTTTGGGACGGCAATGACAATGGTATCTCGGTTGCGCCTAGGCATCGCTAGCTATTCGTTTGATGTTGGCCCCCAGCGGGATGAGCTTCTCCTCGATGTGCTCATAGCCCCGATCGAGGTGGTACACCCGCCGAACGTACGTCGTACCTTCGGCGACCAGGCCCGCCACCACCAGCGACGCACTTGCCCGAAGGTCGGTCGCCATCACCTCGGCGCCCTCGAGCCTGTCGACGCCATGCACCGTTGCGGTCCTTCCGTTGACTTGGATGTTGGCGCCCATGCGGTTCAGCTCGGAGACGTGCATGAAGCGGTTCTCGAAGACCGTCTCGGTGATCCGGCTCGTGCCCTTCGCGAGGCACATCAGCATCATGAACTGTGCCTGCATGTCGGTCGGGAACCCCGGGTGGGGCTGTGTGATCACGTCGGCGGGGCGAATCGGGTGTGAACCCACGACTCGGATGCCGTCGCCCTCTCGTTCCACCACGGCACCCGCTTCGCGAAGCTTCGCGATGACCGCTTCGAGCGGCTAGAAACCGATACCCTCCACGAGCAGGTCCCCCGCCGTGGCCGCCGCAGCCACCATGAAGGTACCGGCCTCGATGCGGTCGGGAATGATCGCGTGATCGATCGGGTGAAGCGAATCGACGCCTTCGATCGAGATCACAGACGTGCCCGCTCCCTCGATACGCCCGCCCATCTTGTTCAGAACCCGCGCAAGCTCTTCGATCTCTGGCTCGCGGGCGCAGTTGGTAAGCGTGGTACGCCCCTTGGCCAGGACGGCAGCGCACATGAGATTCTCGGTGCCGGTGTGAGTTGGGAAGTCCAAGGTGATGTCGGAGCCGCGAAGCCGGCCGCCGGGGACGGTGACCTCCACGTACCCGTGGTGGAGCTGGACATCCGCGCCCATCGCCGACAGGCCCTTTAGGTGTTGGTCGATGGGACGCGCTCCGATCGCGCAGCCGCCGGGCAAAGACACGACCGCGCGACCGCAACGGGCGACGAGCGGACCGAGGACCAGGACCGAGGCGCGCATCTGCTTCACCAGATCGTACGGAGCAGTCGGCTCGATCGGGCCGGACAGCGTGACCTGCACTCGGCCGTCTGCAAACTCCGCCTGCGCGCCGAGACGCTGCAACAAGCGTGTCATCGTGTGGACGTCCCGCAGGTTCGGCACGTTTCGGAACACGTGCTCGCCGTCCGCCAACAGGGCCGCCGTCAAAATGGGTAGGGCCGCGTTCTTGGCGCCGCTGACGGGCACTGAGCCGACGAGCCTGTTTCCACCGACGATTTCGATGCTATCCACGACGCCCCTGTTACCCCGTGACCCCTCTTGGGGCAACTTCAGGCGAAGAGCAGTCCAAGAGCGAACGAAACCAGCCCCGCGAGGGCGCCCCATAGGGGGCCCCGCGCTCCGGCCCAACCGAAGCGGCCAGTCGAATCGAACCCGCGCCACGCCAGAAGGACCAACGCCCCGACCCAGGTCGCCATTCCCAACAGAAGCAGAGTTCCCCACCACGGATCGGGCGACACCTCCCCATCGAGGAGTCGGCGATGATCGGCCGCGAGCTGTTCTGTGCTCAGACTCGCATCGATGGCCGCGCTCCGATCCGTCGCGACCAGCCGCGCGATTTGAGCGTTGGCCTTCTCGCGGGCGGGATTCGTGCGAGAGTAGAGGAAACGCGTCGCGGCGAGCCCACCCGAGACCGACCGCCAAGCCAGCAGAGCGGCCGCCAAGTCTCCGTCGGCCTCCAACTCCGCAGCAATCGACTCCAACGCCGAAACCGCCTGCTCCGTGGTCGAGCTCGCCGGCAACGACCAGCGAATCGCGCGGCGGTAGTGCTCGACGGCGAGCGCCAAGCGATCGTCATGCCGGTACCCGTCCGCGGCAGCAAGCTCCGTTCGCGACTCGGAAGCAACGCGCCACAGCACCGATGCGCTAAGGGTGATGAGCACGAATAGCGCGACCATACCCGGGCGTACCGACCCGAGCTTCATAGGAAGTCTCGGCGACGGAAGATCAGGGCGGCGACGACGAGCGTCGCCGCAGCGTAGAGAATCGAATAGCCCATGGAGGTCGCGACGTACGCGAGCGGCTCCCCGAACGCAGTCGCCTTCGTCACCAGGGTGGCTCGACCCGGGACGAAAAGATTGAAGTTGGGTAGAATCTCCGCCAACCAGCTGAGTAGCGTCTTCACCGTGGGGCTCAGAACGCGGCCCTTCATCGCGACCATGTCGTGCGCAGCCCGGCCCACCAGCCAGACACCGAACGTGAACGCGCCTGTGAGGAAGGGCGTCGAAAACGAAGAGAACAAGAGGGCGACAGCAGTGAGAATGAGGACCTCGCCGAGATTGAGAACGAGCGAAGCCAGCAACCGGAAGAGCTCCACATCGACCGTTGAACAAACCCATGCGGACGCGCCAAGCGCGACTAAGGCCCACAGTGGGACCACGAGGGTTCGGTCCTTGGAAACCAGGAACCCGGCGCCTAGGCACACAGCGAGAGCCGCCGGGACGCCTACAATGAGCATTGGCGCTGCGCCAGCTTGAATCGCGGTCACCAGGAGCTGGAGCGAGCCCATAATCGCGACGAACACGGCACAGGTGGCGACGATTCCGAAGTACTTGCCCAGCAGGAACTCGAATCGCGCGATGGGCTTCGGAAGAATCACGTAGAGCGTCTTGCGCTCGATTTCCTTGTAGAGAAGGGATGACCCTAGAAAAATTGCTATCACGACCGAGAACAGAGAGATCGACGCGAGGCCCATGTCGGTGACAACCCGCATCTGCTGGTCGAGCGAGAGCTCGCCCAACGCCAGGGTCAAAGCAAGGACACCAGCCGCGAGCACGAGGACCCCGAGCAGTACGCGGTCCCGCACCGCCTCGCGATACGTGTTGAGGGCGATCGCATAGATTCGCGCGACGCTCACGAGGTCATCCAGTACGCGCGACCGGTTACGAAATGGCTCAGGACATTGATTGCCATCAGAATCATTACAGCGGACACCAGGGTACAACCGACCTCGAGCCATCGTGAACTTTCAGGACTCCGCGCGACGCCCCACGCCCGGAAGGAGCCGGCGAGTCCCTGCGACACAAACAGGCCGAGCGACGCGAGACCCAGCACGTAACAACCAAGGATGAGCGGGAGCGACAAAAAACCGCGTAGGAGCTCATAGTGGCTCAGCGCAACCGGCCCGACCCGCGCGGACATGAACCACTGCAGGATCAGGTGGGCTACGACGAGGGCCCAAGCGAGCCCGCCTGCCAGCTTCTGTAGGCGTCGGCAGCCTTCGGAACGATACGGACCCTCCCCCTCAGGGGACGCCAGGCTGAGCATGCTCCACCCGCGCGCATACGCCGCGAGAAACAGGACCACCAGGAGCGTACGCATTGCGAGGGACGTCCAGGTGACGGGCGAGGCCGCAGCAAATGAGCTCGCCCCGTGAAGCGCGGGCCACATCCTGCCGAGCTCCAACACAAAGAGGGCGGTGATGGGCCAAACCGTCAGTGCGATGTGGCTGCGATAACGCGGCACGGGGTATTACCTAACGCTCCCGTCTTTGTGTGGTCAATTTACTTCAAAGCGGAGGACTTGCTGGATCGGCCGCCGCGCCGACCGAGTCCTAGGAGCGTGAGCGGCTCATCCGATAAAGTGATGCGAATCCGGTCACCGATGCCCACGGAATAGACCTTCTGGGTACCGTCTAGGAAGATTCGGCCTTTGGTCATCCGGCTGGTGATCTCGAGGGCCTCACCGGGCGCGACCATCCCCTTCACGAGGCGGTATTTGTTGTCGACTCCGCGATACGGCTCGCGGACTACGAACTGGATCTTCTGCGACCCAGTCGGGAGTACCTTGCCACCGGCGGAGCGGATCGCCGCGGTCGAGCCAGCGGCCGGACCGGCCCAGACGCCACTCGACATCTGGCGCTCCTGGTCACCATCGTAGTCGATAATATAGCGCGACGTCGCGGCGGGACTCTCGTGGCAATAGAGAGCGTCGTTGAGCACCCGCGTCGAAATCACGTTGCCGCCGACCTCCACGCGCATCCGCGCCAGTCGGCTCGACTTCAGCTGTCCTGCAAGCGCGGCTCCAAGCACTTCATGCACGTTGTGTCCATCGCCGGCGCAGAAATACCCGACGCTCGTGTCCGGCGCGCTGTTGATCGCGATCATCGGAGTAGATGAATCGGCCAGGTGCGAGGCCCACAGCAGAGTGCCGTCACCGCCGAGGGTGACGATCAGGTCCCACGCGCCTTCCTCTGGCAGGGGTTCAGGGCGATACCGGAGTACCGCGCGGGCCCCCAGATCGCGAAGCGCAGTCTTTGCCTGCCGCAGCGTCTGCTGATGAATCTCATGCTCGTGCAGCAACCCTTCGACCGAGCGGTCGCTGCCCGCGATGAGCTCCTTGAGTCGTTCCTGGGCGCGACCAACATATCGCTGGTAGGTGCTCTTTTTGTAAACGACGAGGACTTTAGGTCGCATGCCTGGCTCGTGCTGGGGTTCGCGACTCGCAGTGCC
Source organism: Deltaproteobacteria bacterium (assembly GCA_003647035.1). Taxonomy (GTDB): domain Bacteria; phylum Myxococcota_A; class Polyangia; order Polyangiales; family Houyiibacteriaceae; genus SG8-38. The sequence goes on from QMMB01000087.1 coordinate 6,421, forward strand.
TCAGCTGGTCGGAATCTTCTTGGCATCTGCCAAGAACCGCTCGAGGCCGCTGTCCGTAAGGGGATGCTTGACCAACTGGTGGATGACCTTGTGCGGAAGGGTCGCAACATGCGCACCGATGAGCGACGCCTGCACCACGTGGACCGGGTGACGAATGCTGGCCGCAAGGACTTGCGTGGGTAGACCGTAGTTTTGGTAGATCGTCACCAACTGCTCGACGATCTCCATCCCGTTTCCACTGATGTCGTCGATGCGGCCAATAAATGGGCTGATGTATGTGGCACCCGCCTTGGCAGCGAGGAGCCCTTGGGTCGGGCTGAAGCAGAGCGTGACATTGGTCCGGATGCCTTCCTCGGTGAGAGTTCGCACCGCCTTGAGACCCTCGGCGATCAAGGGAATCTTGACGACAATGTTCTTGTGCATCTTCGCGAGGCTTCGCGCTTCCGTCATCATGCCGTCGTAGTCGGTCGCGATCACCTCAGCGCTGATCGGGCCGTCGATGACTTCGCAAATATCGACCAACACATCCTTGAACGGCCGGCCTGTCTTGGCGACGAGCGAGGGGTTCGTCGTCACACCGTCGACGACTCCCATGGCCGCCGCGTCACGAATCTCCTCAATGTCTGCGGAGTCGATGAAAATCTGCATGGGGCTAGTAAAGGGCGGCGGACTCGCAGGGTCAAGCAGAGCCTCGGCTCAGCCCGGACGCCGCAAGGAATTCGACGATCCCGTCACTCTACGAACTCGAACTCGACCTCGAAGTCGTCCGCAGCGGACGGTGGCGCCGATTCGGGTGGTGCCTGCGAGCACACGATGAGGGTCGCGGCAGCGGCGGCGATCAGCCATAATACGATGCCCCCTGGGCTCCATTTGCTCTTTGCGCGCACAGCGAGGTCCTCGGAGCACGGTATTGTCCTAGGATTGAAGATTCGGCAACCGGGGTCGTCCATACGGCATGCGGAGATTTCTTACAGTTCTGATCCTCTTGGTGACGTGGAGCGCGCCGGCGCTCGCTGAACACCAGACGGGCAAGGTAGACGCGTTGGCCGCGCGCCTGGGCTCCCTCAATCCCGACGAGCGCAAACTGCTCATTCCGTACCTCGCACAGGGGCCCGTCGTGCTCACCGAGTTCCAGAACCGCCAGACCGATCTTCCCGCGGTGATCTACGCTGCTCGCATCCACGCGCCGGCGAAGACGATTGCTGACGTGATCGGGAATCCAGCCGACTACCCCCGCTTCATGAGCGCGTTGACCTCCGTCGACATTCAGGCGGTCCATGGTCAGATGACGGCGTTCGACTGGACATGGGGGGTCACACTATTTTCGCTCACCGGGCACAACGTCATGACGACGTATCCGGTGGACTCCAAGCGCGGCTACCGCTTCGGCATTCGAACGACGGGCGGAGATATGGGGATCGGGCGGGTCATGTGGCGCGTCTACCCGGAAGGTCCCAACAAATCCATCGTCGTCTTCTCGTCACGACTCGACATGCGAGACGCAAACTACATCACGCGCCAACTGGCCGCCGAGGGCAACGCCGTGAATCGAACGATCAACGTCGCGGTGGCCATGGTCACGCTGCTCGAGATCAAGTCCGAGGCAGAGCGTCGCGCAGGGATGTATATCGACGGGGACTTCGCGGCAAAACCACTTCGCCGACCGCGGGTCGACATGAGGGCCCTGCGCGGGCTCCTGGGGCGAGGAGATCTGGTGCTCTTGGATTTGGACGGCGACAGGCTGCAAAGCGTCACCGTCGTGGGCCGTTCGGGAACCAGCGTAGGGCGCGTGAGGCGCGTGATGTTGAACCCCGAGGAGTTCAGCAAGTCGTTGCTTCATGGAACGTGCGCCGAGGTGACCGAACGCACCGACGAAGGCTTGAAGTTCGCGTGGGAGATCCCGATCCCGCTGCTTCATGTGGGTGGAGAAATGATCTTGCGGCCGAGCCCCACCGTGATCGCCGTCGACGGCATCTCGGGTACTCTTTCCAAAGGTCAGTGGCGGTTCGACACGTATCGCTATCCGGGAGGCGAAGCCGGCGTGATCGGCTGGGCCACCTTCGACCCGTCGGATTCCCCAAAGCTCATTCGGAAGCTCATCGCGGGGAACACCCACTTCTCTCATGGGTTCGTCGCGGCAACCCAGCTTGCCGTGATGCGATCGATACGCACGCGCGCGCGCCTGATGGGCCGCTAGAGGGATTTCGAGTCTAGGTACTCAGAACTTCAACGTCACGGTCGCGCCAGCGCCTCGCGTCTCGATCCGCACATCGGCCGTTTCGCGTTCGCGTTTTCTCTTGTTCTTGTGGGTCATGAAGAGCGTGAACGAAGTGACCGCGGACAACGCGGCGAGTCCGAACGAAACGCGTGAGAAAATGGTGAAGAGCTCACCCCTGTCGGTGGTCTTGCCGTCGGGGTTGTCACGCAACTTCTCCTCCTCTTGGAGCGCCATGAAGCCGAGGACCGTCCCGGTCATCAACGCCGCGGCGGCGATGCTTCCGGTGGAAATCACGGCGCGACGGATCATCGTGTCTTCCTTCTCGATGGCAAGCTGAGCCTGCGCTGCGGCCTCGGCGCTCTCCTCTACGATCACGTCACTCGTCGTGCCGGGCGTGAAGTCGAGCTGCGCGACCTCGCCGTAGGCCACTTGGACCGTCTTCTCGCCGACATGCTTCCCCTGGCCCACGACGACGACCGTGTGTGTTCCGGGCTTCACCTCGAGGTCGGCAGGGGTCTTCTGCTCGACCGGAACGCCATCGAGCAAGATCGCATGACCGGACTGCTCCGAGCGAACGACCAGTATCGCTGGACTCTGCAGGAGCGTGGCGATGCGAGCTTCAACCGATACGCGATCCGGTGCGTCCGGACGCTCGACGAGGTACTGCTCGAGCATCGCTACGGCCCCAGGTTCATCGTCGCGGCGTTGCCTCGTGTCGGCCACGGCCACCAGCAGCGTCGGGTCCTGACCCAGCGAGTACGCGCGGAGCCAAGCGGTCTCCGCGACTTCGTAGCGCTTCGCCTCGAAGAAACGCACGCCGATCTGATAGGCGTCTGAGGCGGTCGTGCTCGGGTCTGCGAACAACTCCGCCAGCTCGGTCTCGGAAGGCAGCGCCTCAGCCTCTGCGGGCTCCGGGGCTACCTGCGCACTCGCATGCGTGCCGAGCCCGAGAAGCAGCAATGTGAGGACCGCCAGCCCCATCGAGCCTAGA
>QMMB01000088.1 GCA_003647035.1 Deltaproteobacteria bacterium
AGGCCCGCTCGTAGGCGCCGACCGCTTCGTCGGCGTGGCCGAGCTTCGTCGCCGTTTCACCCAACATCGAGGCAAGTCGGTGCTGCTCGTGGGGTTCTCGCTTGTCGGAGCGCTGAACCAGAGTCTCAAGGAGCGGAAAGGCATCCTCGTGTCGACCGTTCGCGACGTACGAATCGACGAGCGGCAACAAGGCGTCCTCGTTGTCCGGATCCGCCGCAAATGCCGCCTCGAAGGCCTGCACAGCGCCGGCCTCGTCATCGAGCCTCTCGGCACGAACGCGGCCCAGCTCGACGAGCCGGCTGCCGCGGATGCGATGGTTCTCCGTGTGCTCGATCTCCAAGCCAAGGGTGCGGGCTGCCGCGACCCAGTCGCCGGAGTCAACGTGAATGCGCCGCATCGCCTCGAGCGATGGAAGATGCGCAGGGTCCAAATCGATTGCCGCTTGGAACTGCTCCAACGCCGAGACGCGATCCCCGAGCTCCTGGTCGAGAATGCGGCCCATGCGGTGCTTGAGCATCACCTGGTCGGCCGGCTCGTCGAGAACCACGGCAAGCTGGCCCATCATGTCCAGAGCCGCGGAATGGTCACCCTTGCGCTCGTACAGCTTCGTCAGCGCCTGCAGGCTGAAGATATCCTGTTCGTTGAGATTGAGCGCGTTCAGGTAACTATCGATGGCCTGCTCGACGTCGTCCTTATGGGCGGCGTACAGCTGGCCCAGCTCACGGAAAATGCGAGCCCGCTCCTCGGCGTCCGAGGTCGCGTTCGCATGACGGTCGTAGGTCCGCACCAGGTCGTCCCAGCGCTGCATCGTTCGGTAGAGCTGCTCGAGCTGACACAGCGCGTCGTCGTGCAGCGGATCGAGATCCAAGACCTGCTCGAGGCGCTGCGCGGCGTTCTCGGGCTTGCGAAACTCCTGCTCCCACATCTGAGCGAGACGCAGGAGAATCCCGATTCGCTCACGCTCGGTCGAAACGACCTCGTACTCCCGGTCGAGAATGCCAATCAGATCCTGATAGCGCCCCTCTTGCGAGTACAAGCGCTCCAAACCTCGAAGTGCACTGAGGTCTGAGGGCGACAGCTCGGCCGCTTTTTCGTAGTTCTCGATAGCCGCCTTCGGGTCGTTGAAACGCTCCTCGTAGGCTTCGGCGACCTGCAGCAGCGCCGACACGACCTTGTCTGTGTCCTCGACGGCCTCTGCCTTGCGCTCGAGGATGTTCAGCAGCTTGTTGGAGCGGCCGTCTTCTCGATAGATGCGCTCCAGCGCCTCCAACGCACCCACGTGACTCCCCTGCAAGTGCAGCGCCCGGCGGTAGTAGTCCTCCGCCTCTTGCCGCATCGCGAAGCGGTCGTCCGCCAGGTCGCCCATGCGAACGTACGTGTTGGCCTTGACCTCGTCGTCGCTCGTGAGCTCCACGAGCTTCGCAAGCGCCTGGGCGAGCTTGTCCCATTGCTGGGTGGTCTCGTACAGGTCGCCGAGCTGCCACCAAGCCTTGGCATTACTCGGATCGAGCGCTCGGATTTGCTCGTAGTACGGAATCGCGTACTCGGGATGCCCGAGATCCTGCCCGTACCATTTCGCGCAGCAGAGACAGATCGCGATCTGGGTGTCGGACTCGTGACCCTCTTGCAACACCTGATTGGCCGAAGTCAGCAGCTCGTTCCACTTCTCGTTCGCCGCGGTAACCCGTTCGAGGTCGACGGCGGTGTTCTTGTTCGAGAAGTCCTCGGTCCAAGCGATGTAAAGCGTGTGGTACGCCTGCTCGCCGTTGTCGAGCTGCTCCTCGTAAACCCTGGCGGCCGCACGCAGCAGCTCGATGCGCTCGTCGCGGTCTTCCGTCGCTTCGATTCGATTGACGTAGAGGTCGATGAGGTCGTCCCAGCGCTCCGCTTCCTTGTGCAGTGCCTGCAACTCCGAGAACGCGTACTCGTGCATTGGATCGACATCGAGGATGCGACCGAATGCGCCGGCTGCGCCGCCCTTGTTGCCTACCTCACTCTCCCAGAGCTCGGTGACCGAGATGAGCTGGCGAATTTTCTCGTGCGGATCGACGAACGCCTGGGCCCGTTGCTCCATGACGTCGATCGCGTGCTCCCATTCATCTTGCTCACGGTGGATGAGCTCGAGCGAGTCCAGGGCCTCGAAAAACGCAGGATCAACGGTCAGAACGTTGCGATAGGCCTCGATCGCATCGCCCGGCTGATCGATCTCGTTTCCGTAGATGTGGCCGAGCTGCATGTAGACCGTGACCAGGTCGGCGTCCTCGAGGGTCGCCGCACCGACGTCGATGATTCGGTGAAGGGTGCCGGCGCGCTCTCGCGACTGACCGCCCTCGCGCTGAATCTCGGCGATGCTGAACAGCGCGTACGTGTTGCCCGGATCGATGTCGAGCACGCGCTCCCAGTTCTCGATCGCGTTCCGCTCCCGCCCCAGCTTCTCGTGCCAAACCCTGGCGAGGTCGGAGTAGACCTGCACGCGGAACGTATCGTGGTCTACGACTGTTGCCTCGCGCTCGAGCACGTCGACCAGGTCGCGCCAGTTACCCTGCGACGCGTAGATGTCTCCGAGCGCATTGAGCGCCTCGGGGTCCTCCCCGCGAAGGTCGAGGACTCGCTGCCACATGCCGATGGCTTTCTCCGGATCGCGAAGCCGGTTCGAAGACAGCTTGGCCATGCGCGCAAAGACCTCGGCCTGCTGGGAGTCGCCGAGGGCAATGCTCAGTTCCTTTTCGAAGCTCGCAAAGAGCTCCGGCCAACGCTCGAGACTGGCGTAGATGCCCTGCAACGCCTGAATCGTCTCGGCGTGCTCAGAGTCGTGATCGCTGAGCAGCTTGTTGAACACCTCGATGGCGTCTTCGGTGCATCCGAGCCGATGCTCGAGTAGCACGCCCAGGCGGTAGTGAAGATCGATCAGCTCAGAACCGTTGTTGGAGCCTCCGATACGCTTTCGGAGCACCTGTGAGAGCGCACCATGTGCCCCGTGCTCGGTGTAGATACGGTCCAGGGCTTCGAGCGCGTTCTCGTCGTGGTCGTCGACGCCGAGGACAAATCGATAGGTCTCCTCGGCGCGCTCCAGATCGTGGAGTTGCTCCTCGTACACCTTGGCAAGGCGCCGTCCAAGCTCCGCCTTGCTGAGCGGGTCACCGGTGTGCTGAATGCCGTTCGCGTAGGTGGTAGCCAGTTGAGTCCAGCCGTCGACGATCGCCGAAAGGCGTTCCGCCTCGCCGAGCGAATGATCGTGGCTCGGGTCCTCGAGCAAAGCCTTCTGCATCCACAGGAAGGCGCGGCGATGATCGTCGGCCTTGTCTTCCGCGATCTCGGCCAGGCGGTGCATCATGACGACGCGTTCGATCGGGTCGCTCTGATGCTCGACCTGAACCTCCTGCACACTGAGCAGCTGACCCCAGTTGCCCTGCATGCGGTAAAGCGGCTCGAGCACTTCCCCTATCTCCAAGGGCTGCACGCCGCTCGAGAACAGGCCTTCGAGCGCAGACACTGCCGGCGAGAACTCGGGCGCCGCCGCAATGATCTCGCGATACTGGGCGATGGCCGAATCCATGTTCCCGAGCTGGTTCTGAAAAACCTGCCCGGTCCGGAATTGGAGGTTCAGAACGTCCTCGGGCGTCGTGGCAATCGCGGCTTCCATCTGAAGCGTCGCGGCCAGGTCATCCCAGCGCTCGGTCTGCTCGTAAAGCCGGTCGAGAGCCTCGATCGCGCCGACATCCGTCGAGTCCACATCGACGACGAACTGGTAGCGTGAAATGGCAGCGTCGACATCGTCCAGCTGAACCTCGTTGATCACCGCGGAACGCTTGGCGAGGTGCACGATATCCTCGGGAGATTCCTCACGCATTCTCTGCACTTCCGCGTCATATCGCGAAGCCGCTTCATGCCAGCTGCCCGTCTGCTCAGCGAGACGTTCGAGCGACGACAGCGTCAGCTCGTTGCGCGCATCGAGCGGAAGCGCCCGAACGAAGGCGCTGAAGGCCGAAGGTGGATCCTCGAGCTGAATCTCGTAAATCTCGGCGAGCTGCTGGAGCATCTCCACCCTCTCGGCCGAATCCTCGGTGAACCGAATCTGCACTTCGCGCACGTCGGTCAGCTTTCGGTACTCGCCCGCCCCGAGGTACACCTGCTCGAGCGCCTCGGCGGCAGCCAAGGGCTCCACGGCGTCGCTGGTCATCGCGGTCAGGGCGTCGAGGGTCTTCTGGTGCCCAGGTGCCTCCGCCAAGATGTCTCGGTAAATCTCGATCGCCTGGGTTGGGTCCTCGAGGTGTTGGCGCCACAGCCCGCCGATTCGGAAGCGAAGCTCTGTGCGCGCATCGTCTTCGGTCACCAGCTCCGACTGGCGCTCCAGCACCTGTAAGAGATCGCGCCACTGTGCGGTGGTCTCGAACAGCCCGTCCAAGTGGCCAAGCGCGGGCAGGTCGTCGGGGTCGATCTCGAGAACGCGCTGGTAAACGTCGATCGCCTTGTCCGAATCGTCGAGCTGCGTTTCGTACACCCGGCCCATTGCCGTGAAGAGCTCCGTGCGAGCATCGGCGTCCGTGACGACCTCCGCTTTACGCTCGTAGGTCTCGAGCAGCGCCGACCACTTGCCAAGCTGCGTCTGAAGCTCGATCAATCGGTCGAGCGACTCGACATCGCCCGGATCGATCTCGAGCACCTGCTGATGCACTGCGATCGCCTCGGAAGGCTTGTCGAGAATGTCCTCGTAGATCGCAGCTGCCTTGACGAGCTGCTCGCGCTGATCGGTCGGCGAAGGCACCATTCGCGCCTTGCGGCGGTAGATGCCAGCGAGGTCTTCGTACCGCTCGGCCTGCTGGAACAAGCGCTCCAGCGCATCGGCCGACTGGTGATGCTCCTCGTCGAGCTCGAGAACCCGCTGGTAGTGGTCGACGGCACGGTCGAGCTGACCGAGGTCGTCCTCCCGGACCTCAGCGGCACGAAGCAGCAGCCCAATGGCGAGCTGCGGGTCGTCCAAGGCCCCGACGACCTGCTCGTACACGCTGGCCAGCGCGTCCGAGCCGCCCACGGCAGCGCTGAGGCGCTCGAGCTCCTCTTTCGACTTGGGGTGTCCCGGATCTTCGCGAAACGCCCGTGCGTAGCTATCAAACGCGCCGTGCAGGTCACTCAAAGAGAACTCCTGCAGCTTGGCAATCTCGTTGAAGAGCTCGAGGCGCCGCTCGGGCGCCGTCGCGTGGTTCGCTTGAATCTCGTACACGTCGACGAGCCGAGCTGATGCCCCGCCGTCTTGGTAAATCGGTTCTAGAATATCGGCGACTGCCGCTTGATGCTCCGACGATTCGAGCAGACGCTCGAGGGCGCCGAGCGCGGCCGGATTGCTTGCGTCGTTCGCGAGCACGTCACGGTAGATCTCGATAGCCGCATCGGTCGATCCCATGCGCTCTTCCCGAATCTCCGCGAGGCGAAGAAGGAGCACCGTTTGCTCGTGCGGGTCGTCATTCATCGACAACTGACGCTCGATGTTGTCGATGAGATCGCTCCACAGACCCTGCCTAGCGAGGAGCTCGTCGAGCGCGCTCAACGCGCCGAGGTTCGTCGGGTCGAGCTCGAGAATCTCGTTCTGGATCGCAATCGCCTGTTCGGCTTGGTCCAGTAGCTCGGCATGCGTCCGAGCCATCTCAGCAAGGACGCCGACTTTGTCATGCGGATCCGAATGCGCCTCGACGCGAGCACGAAGAACGCCCACGAGCTCGGGCCACCGTTGTTCACCCCGGTAGAGCGCGTCGAGCGCACCGAGTACCTCAAAGTCGCCGGGCTCGGCCTCGAGCACCTTGCGGTACGCCGAGACGGCGGTTTCCGTACTCTGAAGCTGCGCTTCGTGAATTTGAGCGGTCTTGATCCAAAGGGATCGGCTCAGCGCAGTGTCATCCACGTTCGCGGCGAGATCACCGGTGAGATCGGCAACGGCCTCGAAGAGCTCGTGCTCGCTCGCAAGCATCTCGAGACGCTGCAAGGTACCCGTGTCCGATGGCATTTCACGGAAGGCCTCACACAACGAAACAAAGCCCCGCTCCGTGTCACCGATGTGCTGAAAGTATGTGTCGGCGACACGGGTGAGGAGTTGAAGCTTCTGTCGTGGCCCCTCGCTGAAACGGTGCTGCACCCGAAGCGCGTTGACGTAGGCGCCCCAGTCCTCGCTCATCTCGTAGATTGGCTCGAGAACCTGCGAAGCCTCGGCCGCGACCGTATCGTCGTCGAGGAGCTGCTCGAGCCGGGACTTCGCCCCGTCGTGCTCTGCGATGAGCAACAACACCTCGCGGTAGAGCTCCACCGCGCGCAGTTTGTCTTGCATCTGCGATTCACAGACGCGGCCCAGCCTGAACTTGAGTGCCGCAAGCTCTTCGTGGCTTTCGGGGCCGGCCTCGATGCGACGCTCGAGAAGCTGTCCGAGCTGGTGCCAACGCGCTTCGCTCTCGTAGAGTTGCTCGAGGTCTCGGCAGGCGTCGAGCTGCTCGACTCCGTGCTCGTCGATGATGCCTTCGAAGGCTTCGATCGCCTTGTCGGCGTCATTCAGCGCATCGGCGAAGAGCTGAGCGCGCCGATAAGCGATTTCAAGACGAGCCTCCGGGTCTTGCTCCAACTCGATCCGCCGGGCGTAGACGTCCAGTAGCTCGCGGAAACGCTCCGTTCGGACATACAGGTCCCCCAACGCGCCAATCGCCCCGAGGTTGTCGCCCTCGAGCTCGTAAACGAGCCGGTACTGCTCTATCGCGTCGTCGATGCGATCGAGCTGCGCCAACGTCTGGCCGTAGCTCAGACGAATCGGAACGGCCTGGTGCGGATCACCGACCCCTTCGATCGCGGACTCAAAACCGGAAACCAGGCGGTCCCAGCCATTCAGCTCCTCGGCCAGTCGCTCGACGTCTACGCGTACCTCGTCGTGGGTCGGTGCCAGCGAGAACGCCTCCAAGTAGCGCTCGAACGCCACCTCGGGCTGCCTCAGGCGCTCCTCGAACACGTGGCCGATCTTTCCAAGCAGCTCGACCTTCGAGCCGTCATCGGCGGCATGCGCAAAGCGCACCTCGAGAACCGATACCAACTTGCGCGCGTCGTGCGCCTCTTCGTAAATCGGCGTGAGTGCTTCGGCTGCCTGCACATTGTCTGGATCCGCGCCGAGGATCTTCTCGTACACGCGGGCCGCTCGATCGGGCTTGCCCTTCTTATCTTCCCAGAGGCGCGCGGCTCTGAAGAGCAGCGAGATGCGGTCCTCGGGCCCGGTGTCCTGGGCTTCAGCTTGGCGTTCGACGATGCGAATCAGCTCGTCCCACTTCTCGTTTGCGGCGTAGAACGTCTCGAGCTCGTCCCATGCGCCCAGCGAAACATAGCGACGCTTGAGTTGCTCCTGCGCTCGTCGATCGGACGGATCGAGCTCGAGCAGCTGCTTGAAGGCACCGATGGCGCCTTCGTCGTTGCCGATCTTGTCGGCATAGATCATTCCGAGCTTCTGAAGCTGCTGCTTCATCGAAGCTACGTCGGTGTCACCGGCAACCAAGATTTCCAAGACCTCCGCCAGCGGCTCCCACTCGCGAGCGCGCTCGTAAAGCTGCGCGAGATTGTTGAGGGCGTTCGGGTTCTCGGAATCGCCCTGAAGGACCTTGTGCCAAAGCTCGATACACACATCGGGCTTGCGCAGTCGCTGTGTGGCGAGCTCGGCCATCTCGGCGTAGCGCATCAACTGGTCGTCTTCTGGAAGAAGATCAACCTCGCGCTGCATGGTGCGAATGAGCTTCTCCCAGTCGCGGCGCTTCTCGTACATCTGCTTGAGACGCTCGATCGCGTCGACGTCCTGGGCGTCGTGCTCGAGTAACTGTTCGTAGCACTTGATCGCTTCAGCCTGGTTGCTCGATCGCTCCAAATAGAGCGCCCCGGCCTGGCGGAACAACTCCACCTTCTGCGCCGACGATTGGAGCAGCTCGGTCTTTTTCAGGATGGAACGGATCATGTCCGACCATCGCTTCTGCTGCTCGAATTTCGCGATCGCGTCGTCGAGCTTTTCGAGCTCGGCCGTCTCGTCCGCCGTTAGCTCGCGAACCTCATCCCCCGATTGTTCTTCCGACATCTTGCCTCAGCCCCCCTACGGCGATTCGGTTCTCAGATCTGCGAGACGGTCTCGCGCAGCCTTGACGTAATGTTCAGGCGCATCTGTCCCCGCCATCATCACGTACTTATCGAGGTAGCGCTTGGCTTCCTCGTCGTTGCCCTGGAGTGCGTACGTCCAGCCGAGCGAAAACAGCGCGTCGCTCATGCCGGGCACGATTCCGAGCGCAGCCTGGAACTCGGCGATGGCTTCGTCGAACTTCCGCTGCTGCTGATACACGGTACCCACCAGATGGTGAATGTTCGCTTCCTCCTCGGTCCCAGGCATCGCCACGACGAACGCTTCCTTCAGCACTTGTGCGGCCTGCTCCGGGTATCGAAGATCTGCGTACAGGCGACCGAGCGCCGAGTACGACGGCAGGAACCGCGGGCCGGTCTTGATCGCCTCGGTGTAGTGGTACAACGCGTTCTGCGGGTCTTCGAGCTCCTCGCTGCAACGCCCAAGCTTGAAGTGCGCCTTGAACAGCGATGGGTCGATCTCGAGTGCCTTGGCGAACGCCGTCTGGGCGCCCTTCCAGTCTTCGAGCTCTATGAGCACCGTGCCGAGCTTCTCGTGGTAGCCCGCCATGTCGGGGCTCGCGACGATGGCCCGTTCGAGCGCCTCGCGCGCCGCGGAGAACGACCGCAGCTCGACCTGTACGATCGCCAGGTTGAAGTACGCCTGATGGTTCGTCGGATCGAGCGCGCCGGCCTTCTGCAGGCTCTCGGCCGCTTCGTGGAACCGCTTCATCTGCGCAAGCTCGACCCCCGCATTCATCTCATTCATGGACTCGACCCGCGCGCGGGAACAATTTCCGCCCATCAGGACTAGACCCACCAAAACCACCCCGAACATCTGAGCACGCATGCTTGCCTCCTACGCTTGGAAATTCACAAGCACTTCAATCCTACAGCATTTGTCGCGCAGCCAACAATAGTAAACACAGCTCTTTTTTCGGCTGTTTCGCCCTCTTTGGCCAATTTCAGGCCATCCCTGCCGGCCTGAACGCGAGAGCAGGCCCTGGAAAGCAGGGATATCAGAGGATAATCTCGCTTTTCGGACCGTAACCGGGAGGTCACTGGCCTGCGGTGTCGAGCAAGAACGGATAGTTCACGACTACCACGCCGCCCCCATCGGGCGCCGGGAAGGTCCAGCGTCGGACCGCTCGCACGATGCAGCTTTCGACCGCCTCGTTGCGCAGGCTCGAACTTCCAACCATGGCCGACTGCACCGAGCCCGTAGGCGAAATCACGAACTTCGTCGTCACGCGGCCTTGCAGATCCGGCCGTGAGTTGAGCTGCTGCTCGTAGCAGAACTTCACTTCGTTGATGTGGCGTCGCACCACGCGCCGAATGACTTCCTTCGAGAGGGAGCCGCGCACCTCGGCGCCGCCGCTACGAACCTGAGGGACGCCCGCCGACCGACCCCGGAACCCGCCGACGCCACGACC
>QMMB01000089.1 GCA_003647035.1 Deltaproteobacteria bacterium
ACTCGACACGGCGGCCGAGCAACAAAGCGTGACGCTCGCGGGTGACATCGCGCAGAAGCTCCACCTCGACAACGGCTTCTCGGATTGGCGGCACGTGCTCGAGGAGCTCCATCTCGATCACATCGAGATCGAGCCGCTCAAGTTGAGCTACCGGTCGACCCACGAGATCCTCGACTTCGCCACCGATGTTCTTGGGCCGCTTCGCAATGAGGTGTCCGGGGAGGCCACCCGTTACGGAGCGCCCGTCGAGTTGTTCCAGCTCGGGGGCAGCGGCGAGGCCGTGGGCTTCCTGTCGGAGGCACTTCGAAACTTGGTGAGCTCTGAGCCGCTGTCCTCGGTGGCGGTCATTGCCCGCTATCCCGAGCAGGCCGACATCTATTACAAGGGCCTCCGTCACGGCGAGGTGCCCAATCTTCGCCGCAGTGCCGACCAGGATTTCCCCTTCCGTCCGGGGGTGGACGTGACCGACGTGCGTCAGGTCAAGGGGCTCGAATTCGACTACGTGGTCATCGTCGAGTGCAACCGATCGACGTTTCCGACCGACGATGAGTCCCGGCACCTGCTTCATATCGCCGCCACCCGCGCGGCCCACCAGCTGTGGGTATTTTCGACCGGGACGCCTTCACTCCTATTGCCCGAGAGGCTGGTTCGCGGCTCGGACTAGCCGGTTTTCCCCGCCAGACGTCGTGCAGTTGCAGTCTTCGGTAGGGTGTGTATGCTGCGGATCTAGCGGCGGTTGCGGCCTACTCCGGGGTGAACGGTAGAACGAGCAACAGCGCCGCAAAGGGAAGGCGCAGTGCGCGTAGTCCCGTCCGGGTCCCGTTAGCCTCCAACCCAAGACCATTCAGGCTGATCACAGCCCTCATTCAATGGCCGACACTGCTCTCCAAGAAACGGTAGAAGAAGAAGCCGCGCCTGAAGCGCCGGCGGAAAAAGCGCCCACTTGGCGTGAGCCGACGACCTCTGTCGCGAAAAAGCTGGCTACCATGAGCGATCGGGCGATTCAACGCGTCACCGGTGGCAATGCATTCTTGCGCGGTCGCCTCTATGCGCGGCGCAAAGCGGTCGAGAACCTCGCCGAGGAAGAGAATACGGCGAGTGGGGAGATCTCGGTGCGCACGGCGGATGAGCCGTACCGCACGACGATCTCTTACAAAGAGGACGGCGACACCTGGGAATCGAGCTGCACGTGTCCGGGTTGGCGTGGCCCGACGGGGCACTGCAAGCATGTGGCGGCGGTCATGGTCGCGTTGCGCGACGAGGTGCGACCGCCGCGAACGAAGGGTCCGCAGCAGCAGAGCAAAAAGAAAAAGAAGTCCGAACCGGTGCACGTTCCTGGGACGGTCTCCGCCGGTGGCAAGAGACGCCGTTCGCGACGTCGTCGGCGTGGCGCCGGGGAAGGTGGCCCACTCGACGTCTTGTCGCCACGTGAGCTTCAGGCGCGGCGGGGCGAGGCGCGAGGGCCGATGGACGCTTGGCTACCGGCCGAAGCCCTCCCGAAACCCCTCGAATTCGAATACCGCATGACGGTTCGTCCGGCTTCGATCACCGTCACTCCGGTGTTGACAGGTTCGCGGAGCGCGGTCCCGATCAGCGAGGCACTGGGCGCGTTCAACATGGTGTCGATCGACGAGCGTCCGCTGTTTCGAGCCCTCGCCCGGAACATGAATCGAGGGCAAGCCACGACCGCCGAGCTGCGTGGCGAAGACGCCGCCGAAGTGCTGGAGATGCTCAGCGACCGGCGTGTGCTGCTCGAGCCGGCATCGATGGAGCTGCGTTTCGCCAACGAGGCGCTGAAGCCGCGCATCGAGCTCGATCCGGCGAATGGGGACAGCCTCCGCGTGCGCATCGTGTTTTACCTCGAGAGCAACAAGCGCCGTTTCGCTCTTTCGAGCGGGGCGTGGTTCGAGGGGACCCCCGGTTGGCAGATCGACACCACCGAAGGCGTGGCCCGGCCGGTGAGCGAGCTGGTGACGCCGGCTTGGCTTCAGCGGCTCTACCGCTCGCCAGCGATGGTGCAGTCGCACGATGATCTTCCGGAGTTGCTCGGCGAGTCGATCCCTCGTGTCGCCGCGTTGCTCGGGGCCGATCTGCCGGACTTGAGCTCGGTGGCCGACCTCGTCGACCAAAGCCCGCGTTTCGAGCTCAAGGCGAACGGTGACCTCATCGACGCGCGCGTTCGGCTCTACGTGCGCTACGAAGATCAGGAGTTCGCCGTGCCGCCGGACGATTTCCCGTCGCCATTGGCGTTTCTGCCTCCAAAGAGTGGCAAGGGGCGGCCGCGCGTCGTACGGCGCGACGTCGGCGCCGAGATGGCGGGCGTTCAGGCCCTGCTCAGCCAGAATTTCGAGGTGTCGGAGTCGGGCGAGGAGCTCGTGGCCTCTGGCGATGATGCGATCGCGTTCTGGACGAACGGGATCGGCGAGCTTCCGGAGGACTGGGACCGATTCATTCCCGATGATCTGGTGGACGTCACCATCCGGGAGGAATCGGTGACGCCGCAGATGCGCGTGTCGAGTGGGGTCGATTGGCTCAACCTCGACATGAAGTTCGAATCGGGCGGCGCGGCGGTGCGTGAAGAGGAGCTTCGGGCTTGCCTCGAGCACGGGCGACGCCTGGTTCGGCTCGAAGACGGTTCCTACGCGCCGATCGACCCCGAGAAGGTGGGCGACGTTCTCACGCGGATGGCGGAGATTTACGCGACCGCTGGCATGAAGGACAAGCTGCCGCTCTCGCAGGCGGGGCGCGTGCAGGACCTCTTGAAGATGGTCGAGAACGCCAAGGTGTCGGCAACGGCCAAGTCGCTCTTCGCGAAGATCGAAGACATCGACGAAGTCCCCAGCATCCCCAAGCCGCGGACGCTCAAGGCCGATCTTCGTCCGTACCAGAAGGACGGCTTTTCGTGGCTCGTCTTTCTCCATGAGCTCAACAGTGGCGGCATTCTTGCCGACGACATGGGCCTCGGTAAGACGGTCCAGGCCATCGCGTTGTTGCTCTGGGCGAAGAGCAAGCACAAGCGCAAGCTCAATCTCGTGGTCGCGCCGACCTCGGTCGTGCCCAACTGGGAGCGGGAGATCGCCAAGTTCGCGCCGGGGCTCAAGACCGTGGTGTGGCAGGGTCCGAATCGAAGCCAGCGAGCGCCTGAGCTCGAAAAGGCCGATGTGATGATCACCAGCTACGCGTTGCTTCGCCGCGACGAGGAGCTGCTTCAGGCGCTCGACCTTCGCTACGTGATTTTGGACGAGGCGCAGCACATCAAGAATCCGATGAGCCAGACGGCACGTTCGGCGAAGAAGCTGAGCAGCGAGCGCAGGCTCGCGTTGACGGGTACGCCGATTGAGAATCGCCTGAGCGAGCTGTGGAGCATCTTCGACTTCGTGTCGCCCGGGCTACTCGGGACGCTCAAGACCTTCGAGGAGCGCATCGCCCGGCCGATCGACCGTGGTGACATGGAAACCGCCCAGCGACTGCGGGCGACGATCAAGCCCTTCATCATGCGGCGCCTCAAGCGCGACGTCGCCGCAGATCTGCCCGACAAGATAGAGCAGGAGATGATCGTGCCGCTCGCAGAGGCGCAGGCCAAGCTCTACAAGCAGGTTCTGGGCCAGGTGCGCAAGAGCGTTCTCAGCGAGGTTGAGAAAAAGGGCGTCAGCAAGGCGCAAATTCAAATTCTCGTCGCACTCACGCGCTTACGGCAGGTCGCATGCGATCCACGCCTGATGAAGCTGCCCGACACCGATTTCGACGCCGACGACAGTGGCAAGCTCGGGGCGCTTCGCGAGATCATCGATGAAGCCATCGACGGCGGTCATCGCGTGCTGGTGTTCAGTCAGTTCGTCGGCATGCTCAACCACATCCGCGCGGCCCTCGACGCCGACGGTGTCGAATACGAGTACCTCGACGGTTCTACCAAGGACCGCATCGAGCGGGTCGACCGCTTCAACGAAGAGACGGGCGCTCCGGTCTTCCTGATTTCACTCAAGGCGGGCGGCACCGGCCTCAACCTCACCGGCGCCGACACGGTCATCCACTTCGACCCCTGGTGGAACCCCGCGGTCGAAGACCAGGCCACCGACCGAGCCCACCGAATCGGACAGACCAAGAACGTCAACGTCTACAAACTCATCGCCGCGGGCACCGTCGAGGAAAAGATCCTCGAGCTCTCCGCCAAGAAGCGCGAGCTAGTCAGCAACGTCCTCTCCACAGAGGGCAGTCCCCTCAAGGGCCTAACCAAAGCCGACGTAGAAAACCTCTTCAGCGAATAGGGGACACGCACCCCGGGGGGCTAGCCTGTCCCGATGTGGCGAGCGAAGAAGTCGAGCAGCTTTGCCCAGGCTTTTGCTTCGGTTTCAGGGTCGTAGAAGGCTCGGATTGGGGTGTGGCGGCTCAGGGGGGCTAGGGGGCCGGCGAGTTGGTTCATGAAGGAGTGGCCGGCTTCTTCGTAGATGTGGACTTCGTGCTCGATGCCCAGCTCTTCGAGGTGGCGGGCGAGGCGCTTTGCGTGTGGAAGGAAGACGGTGTCTTGGGCGCCGTACTGCGCGATCGTCGGGCAGAGGCCGTCGAGACGAGAGGCTTTGTACGGGACCGCGCCGTAGAAGGGAGCGGCGACGGCGAAGGTTTGGTTGGCGGCGGCGAGGAGGGCGAAGCCGCCGCCCATGCAGAAGCCTGCGACGCAAATACAGCTGGCGTCGACGTCTTGTCTTGCGGCAAGCACCTTGCGGGTCGCGTCGATGACCTCGTAGGCGAAGCCTTTACCTGTCCGCATGGAGCTTAGCGTCTTCACCACGCAGCCTGGACTGCGTCCTTGGTAGAGGTCCGGGGCGATTGCGACATAGCCCGCGTCGGCGAAGCGCTGGCAGTGGCGCTTGAGATCGGCGCTGAAGCCGTAGATGTCGTGGATGACGACGACGCCGGGGAAGGGTGGCTCGCCTGCGTCGGGGAGGGCGAGCCCGGCTTTGTGCGTTCGGGTGTCGGTGACGGGGATTGAGATTGACTCGATCATACTGGGTAGATCATGTGCCAGTGCCAGCGTCAGCGCGAGGTGGCGCGGAGCTGGCTACGCTTGGCGACTGGGTCTCTGAGCGGGGTGCTCCGTAGCTGCCCGACTTCCTTTGCCGTGTATTCCGGTTTCGGGCGCTTGCCCGCGAAGCGTTCCACCAGCCAGTTCATCAACGCTGCCAATCGCGCGTCCGAAAGCGGCGCCTGCGCGGCCCCTGGGACCTGCACCCAGTACTCACGCGCTCCAGGCCTTCCGTTGAGCTCCGGCATCTTTTGAAGCGAGGGCACCACCGTCGACCCCGAACCGTCGGCTCGATGGCAGCCGGAGCAGTTCAAAATGTAGTCGTGCTCCTCGTACGAGTCAGCTCGCGCGGTGGTCGTCGTGAGAAGTAACGCTGCAACCGTGACGGCGAGTCTCATTTCTCGGGCTGCGCTTCTTTGGCTGTCTTGACGACGACTGCGGTCGAGCAGCTGTAGGTTTGCGCTTTGGCGCCACCGCACCAGTTGATGTCGTTGTTGCGGTACCAGTGCTAGCGGGGGCGCTCCCCTTCGTTGCGGTTGCACATGCACCGGCCGCAGAAGGTCTTTCCGCAGCAATCGTTGTAGGAGATGATGTAGTCCTTGCCGTCCGCTGGGTTTCGGCAGGTTCCAATCCAGGTGACCGGGGACATTTCGGTCCCTGGGGGGCAGGCGGTGTGAGATCCTCCGCAGCAGCTACAGAGGAAGCCGTCGATGGCGCAGTGCCGCCAGTACTCGCACCGGGTCGGGTCACCTTCGCGCCCTTTGACACCATCTTCACCGACCGTGTGCTTCTCGGCGGCACGCGCCACGGGAAGCAGGGGCAGGGCGGCTCCACCGATGAGCACCCCCCCGAAGCGCGACAACCAGTTGCGGCGTGACACCCGCCGCGCGGACTGCCGACTCACACCTTCGAACCAACGATCGAGCCGACTCATTTGGCCTTCTCCTCTAGGTACTCTTGAATGGATGCGACTCCGCGTCGCTGCGCCTCGAACAGGCTCTCGAGGTGTTCGCGCGTGTTGACCAAACCCTGGGCGGCGACGATGCCGTTTTCATCGATGAGCACCGCGTAGGGGAGCTTCGCGACGCCGTAGGTCATGCCGAGCGGTGCGGACAAGATGTACGGCAGGTGCGTGATGCGTTTTTCGGCTGCGAACGCGCGGTGCTCGTCGGGCAGTCCGTCGCTAGCCAGGACGACGCGGACGCGCGGCACTTCGGTGCGGGCAACCCGTTCCACGGTTGGCAGAAGGTTGTCGCAGACGGGGCACGTCGGTGAGAGGAAGAACAGGAGGGTCCGGCTCTCGTCTTTCGATGCACCGCCGACTTGCACGGGGTGGTCATGGATGTCGATCAACGCCACTTCGGGCGCAGGGTCGCCGACTTTGATTCTCGCCTCGGGAGAGAGGGCGCCGACCGGGGAGATGCGCTCGTGGAGCAGGCCGATCTGGCGGGTGAGAGCGAGGACCGTGAGGGCGAGGCCGATCACGAGCAGCCACAGCACGCCGTTCGAAATGAGGAGCGCGTCGATCATCGGGCGCCTCCCAACCGGCGTAAGGAGGGGCCGGTGTTCGCTAAACGCTGCCCCGCGGTCCAAAGGAGAGACAGCGTGATGAGCGCCGTCACGACAGTCAGCCCGTCGACCCAAATCAGCGTGCGCGCTCGAGTGGGCAACAGGAGTGCGCAAGCCGCGACGATCAAGATGATGTTCCGGACCACGAGCCAGCGACTCAGCGGAACGCGGGCTGATGCGGCGAAGCACCCGCAGTCGATGTCGCGCCGTCCGCGTGCGATGTTCACGGAGATGGCTAGCGTGTACAGGGCGAGGAGCGCGATGGCTGCGAAGGCTGTGGCGTCACGTGACGGCGGGTAGAGCAGCCCGACGGCGATCGACGTTTCGAGCAAGGGGAGGAGTCGTGCCGCCGGAGCTACGAGCCACGACGGCAGCAGTTTGTACGCGCCTACCACAGCTCCAAACCGAAGCCGATCGGATGCCTTGTGCCAAGCCGCCGCGGCAAAGAGGAGCGCAAGCGCGAAGCAAACCGATAGCTCGATGACGGGGTCGATCATGGCACCACCAACAGCGCGCCGGACAGACCGGTTTCGTCGATGCTCCGGAGATGCTCACCGCTCAGCGCATCGAGGACTCCGACCGCGCCCAGGTCTGCGTTGCGCACGAAGAGCAAGGGTTTGCTGTCTTGGGTCACCGCGATGCTGTGCACGCCCATGTTCGGCAATAGAAAGTCCAGCACCTTGCCGAACGTACCCTCCGCGTCGAATCCTGCTTGCGGACCGAGAAACGCAACGATCAGGCTGGGCGCAGTAAACACTTCGACCCTCTTGTGAGCGGGTACGTCGTACACCCAAATCTCAGCGCCTGGATCTTTGTGCGACCCCGGCCCGCCCTGATGGACCACCGAGTAGAGGCGCTTGGTGCCGGGATGATAGGCGAGGTGTTGCGCGCCGCCGATCCGCCATTCGTCCTCGAGCTCGTCGCGGGTGAAGAGCGGCCACGGCGGTTCGGGCGTTGGGGCGTCCCCGCCAAAGTCTACCTCGTAGAGCAGCCCTCCGAACGAAGCGAACCACCAGACCGAGCCGTCGCGAACTCCCTTCTCGGTAACGGGGTCAGCGACGACCTCGAAGAACGGCGAACTTCGCTCGATCCGATCGAGCTCACCATTCTCTTTCAAGTGCACCGTGATCGCGGTGCCGTCTCCGCACAACATACCAAACTGAGTGGGTCCCGCGGGGAACACCGCGGCACAACCTGCCGTTGGGACCTCTGCAACCATGCGCCGGGCTTCGACGTCGATGACCGAGACGGACGCACCCGGCGACTGGTTGAGGACAACGACGAATCGCTCGCCATCGAGCATGCCCACCAACGCGATGCCGGTTCCCGTGTCGGCAGCCTTCGGCGGAATCTCCACCTCCCCCTTCACGTTGAGGGTGCGGGAGTCATAGATCACCAAGTAGTCGTGTCGCACTCCACGGTGGCCGCGCGAGTACGTGGTGTCGATGTTGTAGATCTCGTTGCGCGTACGCGACCACAGCGGAGCCTTCGGCGTGATCTGCGGCCCGCTGTCGATCGCTCCCAACATCTGCCCGCTGTCTCCATCGAGCAGGATCGAATGACGAAACAAACGATCGGGGACCCACACCCAGTGATCGCTCACGGTGTCCGGGAGCCGCGCGACCTGGCCGACTTGTTCGGGTGCGACGTCGGCCTCAGCGGGCGGCGCGAGGGCAAGGAGACACGCGGCGAGGCTGAGAGCCCCGAGCAGCTTTGCCCGGTGGGTCATTAGGGGGTGGTACCCGATCTGCGGCCTGCCTGGCAACACCCTCCATGCCAGGGGTGCGATCGTGGCTATGAGCGCCCCATTCTTCTATTTCCTGTACGCTCTCGGCCTCGATAGCGATGGAACCTTCGCCCTCCGATTTCTTCGAAGCACTCGAGCAAAGCGCTCGCGATGCGCCCGAGACCGCAACCCAGCCCGATACGGTCTTCAAGTTCGTGCTTGCGGGGCCAGATGGCGGTGCGTGGTTAGTCGACCTCACGAAGGGCAAGCGCTCTCGGTTCGTCGTAAGGCTGCCGGAAGCTGCGTCCGATTCTGGTCCGCTTGCCGAGGGGGATCCGCAGCCGGCTGCCACTATTCATCTCGATGCGGCCGACTGGGTCGCGATGACGACGGGCAAGATGAACCCCATGCGAGCGTTCATGTCCGGCAAGATCAAAGTCGATGGCGACATCAAGCTGGCGGTCAATCTTCCCACTGTGGTCAACATGGTGGAGGGCTACGGGATCGGGACGCAGGGGCCCTTCTCTATCGTTCGAGCCGGTATCGAGAGCGCCGTCGCGAGCCTGCGGCGCCCACTTCCGTCGATCTCACCCATGCCTCCGCGAAGAGCCGGCGCGCTTCCCGGGGTCAGGGCAGGGCGCCGGCTTCTTCGCAACCCGACCGCGTTCTTCCAAGAGTGTCGGGCCGAGATGGGAGACACGTTCGTCGTCGACGCGTTCGGGTACCGACTGTTCTGCGTGTTCTCGGCCGCCGGTGTGAAGTCTTTGTGGGCACTACCCGAGGAAGCCGCGAGCAAGGCGCTCGCGGATCTCGCATTGCTCAGTCACAAGGTACCCATCGAGCTCTTCGAGGGGCGCCGCACGTTCCCCCACGACCTGTTCGCCAAAGACGATGTGCAGGCGTAGCTCGGCAATCTGAAGAGCGCGGTCGAGGTAGAGCTGGCGGACCTCGGTGACTCCGGCGTCATCGAAGCCTTTTCATTCACCAAACGTCTCGCCCATCGCATGGGAATGGCGTCGTGGGGTGGCGAAGAAGCCGCGTCTCCGAAGTATTTGCCCCGACTCGCCACGCTCTTCGATCGTCTGGACATGTCGGAGTCGTTCGTGCACCCGCACAAGGCCCTGCTCACCATCGCGACCCGGAAGGCACGCGAACGCGCAGCAATGCACGAGATTGAGGAGATCTTTGCAGAGATCCTCCGAGGCCGTTC
>QMMB01000090.1 GCA_003647035.1 Deltaproteobacteria bacterium
CATTTCAAAATGTCGGAATGCGGGTCACCCTGCTGCGCGACGTTACACCTATTCCCCACAATGGTTGCCGGCCGCCCAAGCGGCGGCGCGTTTAAAGGCTTCGGAGGCAATTGATGACGAGTCCGACTCTAGTCGCACGCAACTGGCGAGAGCTCATCCGCCCAAAGACCGTTCCCATCGATCAAGATTCGCTGAGCGAGACCTACGGCAAGTTCGTCGTGGAACCGCTCGAGCGTGGTTTTGGCATCACCCTTGGTAACTCGCTTCGCCGCGTGTTGCTGTCCTCGCTTCAGGGGGCCGCAATCACCGCCGTCAAGATTGAAGGAGCGATGCACGAGTTCACTTCGGTTCCGGAGGTCGTCGAGGACGTCACCGAGATGGTGCTCAACTTCAAGGAAGTCGTCGTTCGGTCGCATACCGCGCGCACGCAGACGGTTCGCATCGAGAAGGAAGGCCCGACCGTCGTGACGGCGGGGGACATCCAGGTCAGCGACCAAATCGAGATCCTCAACCCGGATCACAAGATCTGTACCATTGCGAAGGGCGGCCGATTCGCGGCGGACCTCACGATCAACGTGGGTCACGGCTACGTCCCCGCCGATCGTAACAAGACCGCGGGCATCCCGCTCGGCACCATCGCCATCGACTCGCTGTTCTCGCCGATTCGCAAGGTGAACTACGCCGTGACCAACGCTCGTGTCGGGCAGATCACCGACTACGACAAGCTCTCGCTCGAGGTCTGGACCAACGCTTCGGTGACGCCGGCAGACGCCGTCGCCTACGCGGCCAAGATCCTCAAGGACCAGCTCGCGATCTTCATCAACTTTGAAGAGCATGACGAGCCAGTCGAAGAGTCGACCTCGGAAGAGCCGCTCAACGAGAACCTGTTCCGCTCGGTCGACGAGCTCGAGCTCTCGGTGCGCTCCGCCAACTGCCTCCAGAACGCCAGCATCAAGTTGATCGGCGAGCTGGTGCAGAAGAGCGAGGGCGAGATGCTCAAGACGAAGAACTTTGGGCGCAAATCGCTCAAGGAAATCAAGGAAATCCTGGCTGATATGGGTCTCTCCCTCGGCATGCAGATCGACAACTGGTCGCAAATGCTCGAGCGTTGGAAGACCCAGCAGGCCACTCAATAACGTTTTTGGAATAGGTCGCGGGTAAGTCGTCATGAGGCATCAAAAGGCAGGCAGAAAGTTCGGTCGCAACACTAGCCATCGCCGCGCCATGTTCAGGAACATGGCGGGCAATCTGGTTTTGCACGGGCAAATCAAGACGACCGACGCAAAGGCGAAGGAGCTTCGGCGAATCGCTGAGCGCCTTCTTACCAAGGCGATTCGCCTCGGCGACGACCTCACGATCGACGTGGCAAAGGTCAAGGACGAGACGGAGCGCGCACGCATCCTCTCGGCCCGGCTTCACGCTCGCCGTCAGGTCGCCCGGTTCCTTCCGAAGCAACTCGCGAAGACCAACCCGGACGGCACGGTCGAAGAAGTGGACCTCATCCACAAGCTCTTTACCGACCTCGCCACCCGCTACCTCGAGCGAGCCAAAGAAAACAAGGGCGGCGGCTACACTCGCATCATCAAGGTAAACCACCGCCGCGGCGACAACGCCCCCATGTCGGTGATCGAGTTCCTCGAGTAAAAAAGGGGCAGTCCCCTTTTTGAAAGGGTTAATTCCCGCACTGGCACTGACTCGGCCCCGGTGCCGGTCCACGGTCCCGGACCCCGGTTCGCGGACGTCGCTACGAACAATTGCGTATGGATCAAACGTCCGCCCAGGCGTACCTTCGTTGATCCCACGGTGGGTGGTGTGCGCCCGCCGTTGCAAAGGAGCAAGACGATGGCGGATGCAGCACTTCTAATTCGATGGGACCGTCCAGTGCCGGGCCGAGAGCAACAGGCTCTTGCACTGTTTGGAAAGTCCCTCGAGTATTACGGCACCCTTCAAAGCGAGGGCGCAATCGAAAGCTTTGAACCGGTTCTGTTAGGCCCGGTGAGCATCGATCTCAGCGGGTTCATTCTCCTCCGAGGAACCACGCAGCAACTAGACGCGCTCAAACACGAAGACCAATTCATCGAGATGATGATCGGCGCCGAACACCTCATCGAAGGCTTCGGGGTGATCGATGCTTATCTCGAAGGAGAGCTACAGAGCAGGATGGCGAAGTACGCACAGGTCGCGGCCCAATAGTCACCGGGACGCTACGCGGCGACTACCGGCAATTTCGCCACCTTCACCGCTTCCTGCACATAGAACTGCCTGCAGTAGCGTCGGTATTCCGCGATTGGGCCGTCGCCTTCCGCGAGAATTGGCCTTTCAACGTAGCGCTTGGTTTCCCAGATCGGGGCGTCTTGGCCGACCTCTTTGTTGAGACCCAACGAGGCCAACTCCCGGATGAGGTGCGTCACCGGGCGCGGTCCCCAGTGCTTCATCGAAACGGAAGTGCGGAGGACGATATTTTCTTTGTCGACCGGGCTCGACATGACTAGCGCGTGGACGCTGGCGTTGAAGCGCGGCATTTCTACGCGCACGAGCGAGTAGCCGAGGCCGTGGACCTCGACGTTGAACTTCATGACGAGGTTGAGCTTCCCAGCGATGGGGTATCGGATCCCGTACGCGCCCTTCAACAGATGGCCTTCGACCTCGAGATCGCCCTCGGTCCAAGCGTCGCCAAATCCGTGCACCTGGACGAAGTGTCCCGTATCGACGCTATTCTCACTCGTCTCTTGGGGATGACTCTTGACCTTGATCGAGCGGGTGCGGAACGCCGTCCAGCCCTCCGCCGGGCCCGGCAACACCGGAATCTCCCACTCGGGCTGCTTTCGCTCGGGGTGGTACCAGGCGAAGATGTAGCCGTTGTGTTCGCGAATCGGCCAGGTTCCGAGCTTGGCCTTACGGGGAACCGCCTTGCCGTATCCGGTGCGCACACAGCGGCCGTCGCCACCGAACTCGAAGCCGTGGAATGCGCAACGAAGGTTCTCGCCCTCCACCTTCCCTGCGCCGAGGTGTGCGCCCAGGTGCGGGCAGTACGCGTCGGTTAGCCGCGCCTCGCCTGACTCCGTTCGGTAAAGGATCAGCTCCTCGCCGAAGTATTTCAATGGCAGGACCTGGCCTGCGCGAAGCTCCCCGGAAATGGCCACGGTGAACCAGCCGACGGGGATTCCCGGGAAACGGTAAGCCTCAACCAAAGTTGCTCTCCTAGGTGAGGGGCAGGAGCCCCCCTTTCTCGTCGGGCAATGTAGGACCATCTGCGGATGGGGACCGAAAAACCGGCTGAACGGTACTCAAGGGGGGGTGAGCGGTAAGTCGATCGGGGCGAACCGTTGCGACGATGGCTCCCCAATCGAAAAATCCTTGGTTTTCGGCCATCTCGGGGCCCACCGGTGCCCCACGGGTCTCTTTACAAGCCTCGGGAAGCCGATATTAACGCCCCTGTGATTGCACAGCTATTGGGCCTACCGGACACCCCGCTCGTCATGTTTCTCGTCTTCGCCGGCGGCGGGATGTTGTACTTTTTCATCATCGCGTCCGTAGCGTACTACGTCTACTTCAAGAAGTTCCGAGCGCACTTCCACCCGGACTACGAGCTCGACCCCAAAGAGATGAAGTCGGCGCTCAAGTGGGTGATCATCGGCATCGTTGGCAACGGTGCCTTGATGCTTCCGATCCACCTGCTGATCGCGAAGAACTACTCCCAAATGTACTACGACGTGAGCGATCACGGTTGGGCGTGGATCTTCGGGCAGGTCGTCTTGCTCCTGATCTTCACCGAGACGCTCATCTACTGGACCCACTACGCGTTTCACCGCGTCCCCTGGCTTTGGAAGTACGTTCATGAGCGCCACCACAAGTACGTTGTGCCGACGCCGTACTCCGCGCTGTCGTTCAATCCGATGGACTCCTTTCTCCAGGCGGTTCCCCACCACATTGCGGCGTTCTTTTTCCCGCTGCACGCAGTGGTCTACGTCGCCTCCGTCACGTTCGTGACGCTCTGGGCGGTGTGCATCCACGATCGCGTGAGCTTCTTCCGGTGGCCATGGCTCAACTACACGGACCACCACACGCTCCATCACTGGTACAGCGACTTCAATCTCGGCCAGTACTTCACGTTCTGGGATCGCATCGTCGGCACCTACCGGAGTCCCACGATCGACTATGAAGACGTGCCCGACGGCCTCATCTACCGACCGAAGAGCATGGCGCCGACCTCAACGGCCCCCACGGCGCTCGGCGGTCGCTCCGCCAACCCGGCCTGAGGTCAGCGAACGTCGGTGAGCGTCAGCGGGTGATTCTGAAGTCGGTGTACTCGCCGGTGTAGCTTCGCCACCGGACGTCGACCGCATCGACCCGCGCAGTGGACGGGCCGTTGTGCGACCAGGCAAGGAAGTCTTTCACGTCGTCTTCTTCGCCCTCGGCGACGACCTCCACCGAGCCGTCGGGCCGGTTCTTCACCCAGCCGCTCAAGCCGTGCTGCCGCGCCTCACGTTGCGCGGTAGCCCGAAAGTAGACCCCCTGGACACGGCCTCGGACCACGAGGTGAATTCGCTTCTGACCCATCGCTCAGTTATTGCGCATCGCGTCGGCGCCGCAAACCTCAGCCATTGCGGACGCTCATGACGTGGAAGTAGCCGAAAACCAGGAGCTTGCCCACATGGCTTCCAACCGTCCTGCCATCTTCCGCGGCTAGGCCTTTGGCGAACGCGAACGCTTCAGCGACGTGAATGGCGAGCAAACCTAGAAAGACCATTTGGCCGATGCCCGCCTCAGGCACCGACGTTGGTGCGAGGTATGAAAGGATGCCCCAGGCCCATGCAGCCAGTGCGACGACTTTGCCGAGTGCGATTAAGAGCTTCATGCCCCGAGCATACTCAATCGGGTAGCCGCATCACACCCGGCAAGGGGCTCTCGGGCGCATTGGCGGGCGCGGGCACGTTCAGCAGGGCGGCGAGCGTGGTGGCGACGCGCAGCACATCGTAGATATCCTGACTCGTTCTGCGTTCGACCGCTGTGCCCCACATCAGGACCGGAACACGGCGATCGTAATCCCAGGGCGTTCCGTGGTTCGTTCCCCCCTGTTCGGAAAGCGCGTCGAACCAGCCGGGCTCGGTCACGAGGTAGAGGTCTCCCGGTGGATCGTCCGGGAGACTCGCACCCACGAGGCGCTCGAGCTTGCTGTTGCTAGAGCGCAACTTCGCTGGATCTCGCGCGTCGTAGACGACTTTCACCCCCTCGATGTCTGGCATGGCTTTGCGCAGTGCCCTAGTGAGATCCTTGTGGCGCGCCTTGCCCGCGTCGGTGTAGCTGAACAAGGGTGGGACGTAGCCAGCGATCCAGTCGCCTCCGCCCAACGCCGCGTCAGCAGCCAGCTCGGCTGCCGAGGTTAGAGCTGCCCCGCTTAGGCGACCACCCGCGCGGCCTTCCGCTCGAGCGCGCTCCGGCAACTCTGCAACGCCGTGATCTGCGGTCAGCACGAACGCGACGGGTCCGCGTGCCTCGAGAAGTCTCACGAAGTGGGTCAGTGCCCGGTCCATGCGCCGCAGGTTGTCCGCGTACTCCCAAGAACGTGCGCCCCAGACATGCCCCACGATGTCCGTACCGGACACGCCCAACACCAGGAAGTCCGGCACGTCATCGATGCCCATCTGCTCTGCTTTCACCACCGCATACGCAGCCGCCATCAAGTATTCGCTCGACTCCGGTGTGCCGGCGAACGCGTACCAGGGGTCCGGCGCGTTGCGCGGGTCGTGGGGGAAGGTTGGGTACATCTCACCGGGCGATGCATCTGGCCCGAGGTGCTTTTCGAGCGCCACGGGATCGACAGGCTCCCAAGTTTGCAGAAGCGGCCCGACGGGGTTGGCTTTTCTGAAGTCGCGCAGCCATTCTGGCAGCCTGCGTTTGGGCGCATAGTACGTCGATGTCGTCATGGCGTGCGCCACGGCATCGTAGAAGACAGCGATGTCGGGCTTCTGACCGACCGGAAGTACAGCGGATCGGCCTTTGATCGAAATGCCAACGATGCGTGCCTTCCCTCCGCTTTGCCGGTGCAAGACATCCCCCACGGTTTCGGCGCGAAGCTGCGTAGGACTCACAAAGCGATCCGGATTACCGAGTACCGCGTGCTTCCCGTCGTCTACGGTCTTCTTCGAGCCGCGCCCAGGAGAGTAAACCGCGTTTGCGACGACCCCATGCACTGCAGGAGTGACGCCGGTACCGAGAGAAGCATGCCCGGGCGCGGTCTGCGTCGAGGCATACGGGAACTCCGCGATGTGAGATGCGCCGTCTTCGTACGCGCGGCGGATGGCGCTGCCACTCGGAAGCAGGCGCAGTTGTTGGTCGAGCACCCATGAGCCGAGTTGGTCGATCACGATCAACACCACGAGTCTTGGAGCCACCGTGGCTTGTGAGGGTGGCGCTGGGGAAGTCTTCTTCGCCATCGGTTCGGCTCGAGGTTTTGTCGTCGAGCACCCGGACACGACCAGCATCGCTGCCGCCATGGAGGCCGCGAGGAGCGGGCGTGCGGTTCCAGTCGGCTTCATCGTCACGCCGGCAACCTAACGTGGCGGCAGTCTCACCGCTAGGAACTCGGCGTGAAGCATCTAATCCACTGAGATCATGACATTATTTGGCTGTCAGCCTTGCGCCAGAGGCCGTTCGGCCCAATGATTTGCCGACTGGGGTCTCCTGGGCTACATACGGCGGCCTCGCTCAGCGACGGAGCACGACAGCAATGAAATCCGATATCCATCCTGAATACCACGTGATCACCGTGACTTGCGCTTGCGGCGCGTCGCACCAGATGCGCTCGACCAAGAACATCGATCATGTGGACATCTGCTCGGCATGCCACCCGTTCTACACGGGCAAGCAGAAGCTGATGGACACCGAGGGTCGCATCGAGCGCTTCCGCAAGAAGTACGGGAAGACGGGCAAAGGCAAGGCAGCCGAGGCGACGCCCAAGGCGACGCCCGAGGCGTCCGCCGACAACTAGGCCGCCGTGCCCCGTAACGGCATTCCGCTCCGCAAGAGCTTCATTTTGGCCACGATGGCCCAGCCGTACATCGGCGGACAAGCAGTCATCGAGGGTGTGATGATGCGCGCTCCCGGGTGTCTGACCGTGGCTGTGCGACGGCCCGACGGCACCATCGCACTGCGCGAAGGCCCGTACCGCTCGACCTGGTCGAGGAAGCTCTGGAAGCTTCCCGGGTTTCGCGGCGTCGCCATGTTGGTCGAGTCGATGACGATGGGCTTTGCCGCGTTGCAGTTCTCGGCCGAGCAGCAGATGACCGAAGAGGAGCTCGCGCAAGACGAGGGTTCGGGGCGCTTGGCGATCGCGATTTCGACCGTGCTCGCACTGGGACTCTTCGTAGCGTTGCCGCAACTTCTCGCCAGCCTCACCGCGAAGGGGGCCGGGTGGGAGCTCGGGCTCACCGACACCGCGTTTCACGTTTTGATCGGCGGCTTCAAACTGCTGATTTTCGTCGGGTACCTGTTCGCAATCAGTCGAATCCCCGAGGTACGGCGTTTGTTTCAGTATCACGGTGCCGAGCACAAAACGATTCACGCCTACGAGAAGGGGCTGCCGCTGACCGTCGAGAACGTGCAGGCGCAAAGCACCCTCCACCCACGATGCGGGACGACGTTTCTACTCGTCGTGATCGTCGTGTCGATCATCCTCGGCTCTCTCGCGGCGCCGCTGCTCATGCCCGACGTCAAAGGGTGGTTGGGTCAAGTCGCTCTGCTCGTCATGCGCATCGGTCTTCTGCCAATTATCGCTGCCATTTCCTATGAATTCCAGAGGCTCAGCGCGCGGTACTGCACGACCGGCTGGCGGCGGGTGGTGCTCTACCCCGGTTTTCTGTTCCAGAAGATCACCACGCGGCGGCCGGATGACGACCACGTCGAGATCGCCATCGCTGCCATGGAAGCCGCCGCCTGGCGCGACCGCGTTCAAGATGACGAGCCACACGGCGAGGAACCGATTGTCTTTGCCAGTTTCGCTCGCTTCAAGGAAGTATTGAGCGACAATGGCTCCTTGAGCGCCCCTCGCGCCGCCTAAACACGCTTCCCACCGACAAGCTCGAGTCGTTGTCGGCTCGCTATCGAGAGATCGACGAGCTGCTCTGCCAGCCCAACGTGGTGTCCGACGCCAAACGGTACACGAGGCTGACCAAAGAGCGTGCGGAGCTGCAGTCGGTGGTGGAGGCCTACGCGACTTACTGCCAAGTGTTCGAGGAGCTCGCTGGGCATAAGGAGGCGCTCTCCGATCCGGATCTCCGCGAGCTTGCGGAGGACGAGATCCCGGCTCTCGAAGCCGAGCGCGACCGGCTCGAAGCGTCGATCAACCTTCTGCTCTTGCCGAAGGATCCCAACGACGAGCGAGACACCATCCTCGAGATTCGGAGCGGCACCGGGGGCGAGGAAGCCGCCCTTTTCGCCGCAGATCTATTTCGCATGTACTCACGATTCGCGGAGACCCGTGGCTGGAAGGTCGAAGTCATGTCGATGAGCGAAGCCTCGGCGGGCGGCCTCAAGGAGGTGATCGCTGCGGTCTCTGGCGACAACGTGTATTCGCAGCTTCGCTTCGAAGGCGGCGTGCATCGGGTGCAGCGCGTTCCGGCTACCGAGTCACAGGGGCGCATCCACACGTCGACCGCCACCGTTGCGGTTCTCCCTGAGGTCGATGACGTCGACGAGGTTCACATCGACCCCAAAGATCTCCAGATCTCCGCGACTGCTGCAGGCGGCCCCGGAGGCCAGCACGTGAACCGCACACTGTCCGCCGTGCAGATCAAACACATCCCCAGCGGCATCATGGTCCGCTCCGAGCAACAGCGTTCACAGCACCAGAACAAGGCCAAGGCCATGCAGATCCTGTCGGCCAAGCTCCTCGAGATCGAACGCGAAGCCCAAGCCAGCGCAATCAGCTCCGAGCGCCGCGGCATGGTTGGCAGCGGCGAACGCTCAGAGAAAATCCGCACCTACAACTACCCACAAAACCGAATCACGGATCACCGCATCCAACTCACGCTGCACAACCTAGACCAGGTTCTGCAGGGCGACCTCGCCGCCCTGTTCACATCCCTCCGCACCCACCACCAGGCGGAGCTAATGCGGCAACAGTCTGAATAAGGGGACACTCTCCACCCCCCAACAGCGCGGAAGCAAACGGCTCCCGGCAAGGATCGCAGCGCCCACGATAGGGTGAACAATTACGTATGCCGCCCGTTTCCGGAATGATTTTGAACGGATCGGAGCATAAGACGGGACGCCTCGCCTAAAGGCGCGAAATCATGGCTTGACCGTGGCGACTCACCCCGGTTGTGGCGACTCACCCCGGTTGAGCTTTCATGGTACCCACCGGCTGCCGGTCAGCCGGTGGGTATCCACGTTCCAGCACCTCGTACAACTGCTACTTGTGCGCTGATGCACGGTCATTCGGGCGCCGGGCGGCCTCGTTTGTGACGCTGTCGGTGAAGCAATGGGGCTGAGGACGCAGCTGTCCGTTGCC
>QMMB01000091.1 GCA_003647035.1 Deltaproteobacteria bacterium
CGAGTAGAGACCGTATGCGACCCCTCTTTTTCATCTGGGCGGCGGCAGTTCTGTGCTCTGGTCTGTACTCTGGATGCGTTCGAGTCGCGCCTCACGCGCGGTGTCATCTGGTCGACTGCGTGGGGCGGCTGTGGCTGCACCAACTAGGGCGAGACACAAGCGCCTGGGCGTGTGGGTCCTGGCCCCGTTTTGCTTGGCTGTGTGCTGCGGAGACGCGCATAGCGACGCGGAGGAACCAGCGCAAGAGGCGGCGCGGGAACCCTGGAAGATCCAGGAGGCGCGTGTTCGCTTCAACTATTTCAACCAGAAGGGGTTTGGCTATCAGTCGCAGGCGGGTCCGGGCCCCAAGGGGTCCGAGAGACTGTACGTTTACGAGCCCATGTTCTACCTCAGGGTCCGGCAGAATCCCAAGGTTGAACACACGGTGACCATCCCGATCGATGTGATTACCTCGGCGTCGACCGACGCGATCGACGCGACCACTTCCGCGTCGCGCTACAACGAGGCAGGGACGATTCAAATCAACACTCGCGTGGATACGACCGACGACGACACGGTGAACGTCGTCTACGGCGGTCACGGTGAAGAGTGGTACGCGTCGATTTTCGGCGGCGTCGGCTACACCCGGGATCTCGCGCAGGACAACGCCACGATCACCGTGAGAGTCGATGGGTCCTTCGATTGGTTCAACCCCTATGGGCACCGCCCCGGAGGCGTCGTGCCGGAGGGAAACGAATGGGATTTTCGTGGTGCCTTTGGCGGGAACGTCGAAGTCTCACAGATCCTGAACCCGACCACATGGGTCAAGGCGGGGTACGGAATCACTTGGCAGAAGGGGGAGCTCTTCACGCCATGGAACTCGGTGCCTTTCTTGTGTGACCCGACTGTCTCCGTGTGCATCGGACGCATCCGGGAAAAGTTCCCCGGGACCCGTCTCAAACAGACGGTGTCCGGCCTGCTCGTGCACTACCTTCCGAGGACGAGCTCGACAGTACGGTTGAGCTATCGCTTCTTTGCCGACGACTACGATGTTCGCGCGCACACGCTTCTCGGTGAGTTCTATCAGTACATCACGGAGCGGGCGTACATCAACGCCCACTACCGAGCCCACCATCAGACCGCGGTGTACTTCTGGACGAACAACCTAGGCCTGCCGCTCGATCTGAGCGCGCCGCGCACTGCCGATTCAGACTTGGCTGAGTTCTGGGCTCATGAATTCGGCGTCAAGGTACTGTTCCATCTCACTCCGCCAGGCCGGACGCATCAGCACGACATGGACGTCTACTACAACCGGTACACCCGCACGAACGACCTGACCGTAGACGTCGTAAGCATCGGCTACGGCTACACGTTCTGAGAGTGCATACGGCTCTGGCACAGATGGCCTCGCCGCGTGCCGGACGCCGTGGTAGCTTCGCGAGCCGATGAAACAGTTTCTCGCGCGCTTGTCCGTTGGGCTCCTGGTGTTCGTTGCGTTGTTGCTGGTGGTGCTGCACCTTCGCTACGGCGGTGGTGAGCCGTATCCCGACCTGAGCGGCGCCCCGGTGTTCGATGAGGCCGCCCTCGAGGTGGTGGTGACGAGCCCCGAACCGATCGGCAATCATGCCGTGTCGGCGGACGGTCGGGTGTTCTATACGATTCATCCCGAGAGCCGGCCCACCGGTGCAAAGCTGCTCGAGTGGGTCGACGGCGCGCCGAGGGCCTTTCCGAGCGAGGACGCGCAGTCGCTTTTCGAAACACCACTAGGAGTCGCCGTCGATCGGCAGAACCGCCTATGGACCATCGATCACGGCAACCACGGGACGGGCAAGGCACGGCTACTGGCGTTCGATCTGTCGACGGGCGAGGTCGTGCATGACCACGTGTTCGATTCATCCGTCGCGCAACTGGGTTCGTTTCTGCAGGACCTGCAAGTCGATTCGACCGGAGAGCACATCTTCATCGCCGACGTGAGCTTCTGGCGAAAAAATCCCGGCCTGGTCGTGTATGATGTCCAATCTGGCCAAGCGCGCCGGGTGCTCGATAGCGACCCGTCGGTGTCCGCTCAGGACTGGCTGATTCGCAACCCAACCAAAGACATGGTGTTCTTCGGCGTCGTCGTGCTCAAGCCAGGCGTCGACGGAATCGCGATCGACCGCAGCGACGAGTGGCTCTACTACGGCGCGATGGCGCATGACACGATGTATCGCATCAAGGTGGCCGACCTCCTCGACGATTCGCTCAGCCCGGGCGCACTTGCGGCGCGAATCGAAGCGGTCGGCGCCAAGCCGCTCAACGACGGACTCAGCACCGACAACGACGGCAACCTCTTGATAACGGATGTCGAGCACAACGCTGTGATACGAATGAAGCCGGACGGCGAATTGACTACGTTGGTCCGAAGCGAGCGTATTCGCTGGGCGGATGCCCTGAGCTACGGCCCCGAGGGCTGGCTCTACGTCGCCGACAGCGCGATCCCCGATCAGATGCTGCAATCGAAGGCACACATGACTGCCAGCGCGCCGTACCACATCTTCCGGTTCAAGCCGGACGTCGACGGCGTCCCTGGGCAATAAGCGACGGGCCCATCACGGAGCGGGCTTTTTGCCCTTGAAGCTGACGAGGAAGTTGAACCCCAGCACGTGGGTCAACCGATTGGGTTGGCGTGCTAGGTAGACATTGAGGTAGCCAACCTCGATTCGAAACAGCTTCTCGAACGCGTAGATGGCGACCCCGAGAAAGACGCGGTTCTGATCGAAGCCTTGCTGGGCCCAGCTAGCACCCTGGATGCCGACGAAGAGTTCATCCCAGAACGCAATCCCGACGGGAACCGATTTCTTCGGACGGTAGTTGAGCCTCACCATCTCGCGAAAGCGATGGGCGGTTCCACTTCCCGCGTTGGAGAAGCGTTGCTCGAAGCGACTTCGGGATTGGAACCAGAGCCCTTGCTTGCTGCGGTAGTCGAAAATCAGCTGCTCCCAGACACGCTGCTCGTCGGTGCGTTGGCCTGTCGCGTCAAACCACTCTGGCACCCACGCGTACCCGGCCCACAGAGAAACCCAAGGAGCAAACGCGTACCCGATGCCGGGACGAAGAATGTGAACCGTTCCGCTCTCACCGCGCCGCGCGTGGACATCGAGCCAGAACGTCGGGCTCGGCTCGTCTGCGAAGACTTGCCCCGTCGCAAACAGGGCTGCCCAGATGGCGAAGTCCTGGTCGGTCTGCGCGTCGACCTCGCGGGCCGAACCAACCGCAATGACGACAACACAGAAAAACAGGCAGAATCGACCGGCCAACAGAATGCAGATACTACTACGCTGGGCGCCTACGACTAGCTCAACATCGTGCGGAGGCTCTTCTTCCAACGCTCCACCAGGTCGTCGTAGTGCGCGTCGTTCTCTCTGAAGATCCGCTCCATGGCCAAACCACGCATGAAGTAGAGCGTCATCTCGACAGCAACTCGGGCCTCGCGGTCGCCTCTGCCGGTGAGCTGCTTGAACGCCGCATAGATGCGGCCGCCTAGGCTCCGCTCGAAGGCTTCGAACCGTTCGAGAAGCTCGGAGTCCGTCCGTGCGGCCACCATGAGCTCGACGACCGCCCAATACAGCGGTCCAGAGAATGTCGACCAGAGCATCTCGACCATGGCGTCGAACGGGTCATCGCCCTTCTGCAGCCTGCTGTTGAGCTCGGCCTCGAACTCCTTGGACCGTTCATCGGCCAGGTGCTCGATCGCCCCAACGAGCAAGTCGGCCCGGCTCGGAAAATGGTGCAGCTGAGCGCCCCTCGAAAGCCCGGCGCGCTGCCCCACCTCGACGGTCGTGGTTCTCGGGTAGCCGATGTCGATCAAGCTCTCGATGGTGGCGTCGAGCAGCTTCCCACGGGTGACCCGGCGCCGCTCCGCTTGGGGGACCCGCTCCCGCTTCGGGGCGACGTCGGTTCCGGTTTTCTTCACGTCCCGACATTCCTCCGTCGCAGCGGTTCATCGTCACGACAGCGCCCCCACCGAGGCCGAGGTTGTGCTGAAGGGCGACCCGAGCCCCTTCGACCTGACGATCCTCGGCCTGGCCTCGCAGATGCCAGACCAGCTCGGTGCATTGCGCTAGACCGGTCGCGCCGAGAGGGTGGCCCTTCGAAAGGAGGCCGCCACTCGGGTTGGTGACGAACTTCCCGCCGTAGGTGTTGTCCCCGTCCTCGATGAATTTCTCGGCTTCGCCTTCGCCGCAAAGCCCCAGCGCTTCATAGGTGAGGATTTCGTTGGTCGTGAAGCAGTCGTGAAGTTCGACGACATCGACGTCTTCCGGACCGACGCCCGACTCTTCATACACCGCCTGCGCTGCGTTCTTGGCCATGTCGAAGCCGACCATCTTGATCATCGAGTCGCTGAAGCTCGTTCCGTAGTCGGTGCGCATCGTTTGGCCCGCAATGTACACGGGGTTGGAGATGCCCTTCTTCTTCGCAAAGTCATCGGAGCAGACGATCGCCGCCGCGGCTCCGCAGGTCGGAGGGCAGCACTGGTAGCGCGTGAGCGGGTCGAAGACTTCGGGCGAAGCGAGGATCTCTTCGACCGAGAGCGGATCGCGGAAGAGCGCGTAGGGGTTCTTTGCCGCGTGCTGGCGGGCTTTCACGTTCACCTTCGCAAAGGTTTCGCGCTTCGCGCCGTACTTCCAACGATACTCGCGACCGGCTCCGCCGAACATCTGGGCGGCGGGCGGAGCGGAGGTGAACCCCTGCGCATCGTTCATCATCTTGACGTGCAACTCGAGGGGGTTGGGCCTGTCGTTCCAGGCGCTGCCAAGCGCCCCTTTCTGCCTCTGCTCGAAACCCACCGCGAGCGCGCACTCGACGATGCCACCCTCGACCATCTGCTTGGCCAGCATCAGGGCGCTCGAACCGGTGGAGCAGTTGTTGTTGACGTTGTAGACCGGAATTCCAGTGAGGCCCACGTCGTAGACTGCGCGCTGGCCGCAGGTGCTGTCTCCGAAGACATAGCCCGCGACCGCTTGCTCGACGTCACCGTACTCGACGCTTCCATCAGCAAGCGCAGCCTTGATCGCCTTGGCGGCCATCACGTTGTAGTCCTCGCTCTGGCCCGGCTTGGCAAACTTCACCATGCCGACTCCGATTACGTTTACTTTGCGTCCCATCGTTGCTCCCTGGCGTTCCTGTGCGCGAGTTTAGATCAAGCCCTTGAGAAAGTTCAATCGGTGCGCGGGCTGCATGTCACCGTCGATGCGAAGCCTGCCCCGTTGAAAGAGCGATTGCGTGGTCGTCTCGCCGCTGCTGAGCTCCGCGAGCTCCGCATCGTCGAGCGTGATCGTCGTCGTGGCGCCATCGGTCTCGCCCATTTTGAGGGCAGGCGGCTGGTGCTTGAGATCGACGACCCATTTGGAATCGGGATCTCGCACGTAGAACTGCAGAACCGCGCCGACCTCGTTCGCGAGGCCCGGCTGCTCCTCGAGACGTTTACCGAGCGCTTCGAACAGCTTCGGAGCTAGTGGCTCGCGTGACTGGGGTGCGGCCACCGGGGCGGCAGGCGCGGCCCCACCAGCACGGGCGGCTGCTTTTTCGAGTACCAGATCAAACGGCATCTCACTGAGCGCCTCGATCTTGTTTACGCTCATCATGTCGCCGGCAATCTTGAGCTTGCCAGTCGAGAACAGTTTCATCGGGTCCGCCTCGCCCTTCTGCAACGCTACGTAGCTCTCCTCGGCGAGCTGCAGCGTGGCGTCCGGCTTGGCGGTTTCCCCGGCGCCTGCGCTGCCGGTCTTCAGGTCGATCGTCCAAAGGCTGTCAGGATCGCTCAACTTGAGCTGGAACACAGTCTGCGCCTTTTCGGCAACGGCCGGGTTCTCCTTTAGATAGTGATCGATCGCCGCAATGATGTCGGCCGACGTGACTTCGACCGCCGCGTCCGCAGCATCGCCCTCAACGGCATCAGATGCGACCGTTGGTTTCTTTTCTTTGGGTTTCGGGAGCTCCTCGAAGAGCTCGATGGCGGCGTTCGAGATCACGACCGAGTCGCGCTCCTTGACCTTGCACCGAAACACGATGCGCTGGTCCGATTCCTTCCACATCTCGGTGACGAGGGTGTCGCCCGGATAGACGTTGTCGGCGAAGCGCACCTTGATGCTCTTGAAAAAATCCGGATTGCCTGCGGGCGCAAAGTGCTCGAGCACCCGGCGCCCGGCGTAACCGAACGTGCAAAGCCCGTGGAGAATCGGCCGCTCGAAGCCGAACGCCTTGGCCATGGCCGGGTCCGCGTGAAGCGGATTCCAGTCGCCACTCAATCGATAGAGCAGGGCCTGGTTCTGCGGGATCGCGTCTTCGACGACGACGTCGGGCGCGCGCGAAGGGGGCACGTTGACGTCTGCGCTCGGACCGCGCTCGCCTCCCCAACCGCCAGCACCACGAATGAAGGCGGTCATCTCGCTCTTGATCAGCAAGTCGCCGTCCTCGTCGTACGAGTCGAGAGCGGTAACGACGAGAGCACCCTTGCCTTTGTCCCAGATGTCTTTGACCACAGCCCTGGTGGTAAGCGTCGCCCTGAGTGGAAGCGGGCGCACGAGCTCGATGTACTGCTCCCCGTGAAGAAGGCGGTCGAGACCATAGTTCAGACCGGGCGGAGAGATGCCTTCCTTCGCGAATCCCAGAATGGCGTTGGTGCCCGGGATGACAGCAAAGGTTGGAAGGGCCTTCATGCCGCCCCCATGGCTCTCGTACACGAGCCGAAGCGCTTCTTCATCATTTGGATCTTTCGCTGCCCCGACGCCGAGCGCGTAGAGGGCTAGATCCCCCTCGTCGTAGCTCGAGACATAGTCCGGGTACTTGGACCCGAGTGCCTCGTCGGCGTCGATGAACTCGTTGCCGCCTTTGGTGGGGCCCGCCTCGACGTTCTCAATGATCGGACCAAGCGATTCCATCACGCTGCTGATGTGGTCAGCCTCCGTGAAATCGTTGATCTGCTTCCAATTCGACCGAATGTCGTCCGGTGACACGTTGCGTCCGAGCCGGAACGTTTTGCCTTTGGTTCGCTCCCACCGGAGGCCCGAGTAGAACCCTCCACCAACTTCGTAGACGCCGCCCGTCGTGTCGTTCTCCTCGCTGCAGAGATACGCAACGATCGGAGAGACGTACTCGGGCTTGAGCGAATCGAACACCGCGGGCGGAAGCAACCCCTCGGTCAGGCGGGACGCTGCGAACGGCGCAATGGTATTGACGAGCACGTTCTTGCGCTGCCCCTCGAGTGACAACGTGTTCGCGAAGCCGACGAGACTGAGCTTGGCCGAGCCGTAGTTGGTCTGTCCGAAGTTGCCGTAGATGCCGGCCGATGATGTCGTGAAGAGGATGCGACCGTAGCCCTGCTCGGTCATGATCGGCCACGCCGCCTTGGTCACCTTGTACGCGCCGTAGCTGTGCACCCGAAAGATGATGTCCCAGTCGGCATCGGTCATGTTCTTGAACGACTTGTCGCGTAGGATCCCAGCATTGTTGATCACGATATCGACGCGGCCCCACGTATCCATGGCCGTGCGGACAATCGCATCGCCATCTTCGACCGAGTCGTAGTTGGCGACGGCCTCTGCGCCGGCCTGCTTGATCTCCTCGACGACCAGGTCGGCGGTTTCGGAGGACTTCCCTTCGCCCGCTGTGGAACCACCCAGGTCGTTGACGACGACCTTCGCCCCACGTGACGCCAACAAGAGCGCATGGGAACGGCCGAGCCCCTGCCCGGCCCCAGTAACAATCGCGACGCGCCCATCAAAGCTGACTTCCTTGCTCATAATCCCTCGGATTCAAAAACAATCAGAGCTGACTGTTTATTCCGATTCGCGCGGATGTCAAGGCCCCAGTGGCGCCACGATGTCCGTTGTGCCGGCGAGAAATACTCTGTACTTTGGGGACCGTCCGACGAGGAGGTTCCGATGAAGGTAACTCTGAAATGTTTTGTGGCGTTCGTCGCGGTGACCATGTTGGCTCTCGGCTGCGGCGACGAAGGTGCCGATGGAGGTTCCGGAGGGGCTGCCGGAACCGCCGGCGCGGGCGGCTCGGGTGGCAGCGCGGGCTCGGGTGGCAGCGCGGGCTCGGGCGGCAGCGCGGGCTCAGGTGGCAGCTCTGGGAACGTCAGCTTCATCACCACAGTAGAAGGCTCCAGCCTCACACTTAGTCACCCCGATGGAACCGAGGAGTCGATCGGGGGCGAGGTGATCTTCGGTTGGATCAACGGTCAGCTGCTGGGGGGCAACTACTTCAAGCAGCTCAGGATCGTGACATCGATCGGCACCATGGATCTCAAAATGAGCTTCCCGGGTGACGCGCCTCCGACGGGCCTCATCGAAGGCGTCCACACGTTGCGGGGAAGCCGGCTTCTCCTCGAACAAACTCAGGTGATCGAGAACGTCCAGGTGGAGGTGTTCTTCCAGTCGAGCGATCCCCCGTTCGATGGGTTGACCAACGCGACGGGTACCGTGGAGATCTTCCTCGACGTCACTGCGCTGCTTGCAGTCTACGACATCGCCGGGGAGATCAGCGCCGACATCAGCGGCACGGACGGCTCGTATGGAATCAACGGGTATTTTTGGGCTCGGGACATCGACCCGTAGCGAGGAGAATCAGGGATGGCGAGATGGGCCAGACTCAGTGCGATTGCGTTGCTCAACTGTACCCTCGCTCTGGCGGGCTGCGGCAACGACGGTAGCAGCAGCGCGGGGAGCGGCGGAGCTGGCGGCACTGGTGGAGAGGGGGGGCCCGATCCCTTCGGCGACTACGGCGTGTTCCTCAGCTTGGTGCCGCCGGGCTCGGCCGATGTGAACCAGGGAATGATCGGCGATGATCCCAACTCGATCAATCAGCTGCCGATGTACGAGAACCTCGTGTTCAGCGACGCCTTTCCGACGCCCGGCGAGCTCCACGACGACGACCTGGTGCCGGACTACTTCAAGGACGAGGCGTTCTTGCCGCAGAGCGCGTTCGATGCCGTCGAGACCGTCACGGACGGCACGCATACGGCACGCATCGGCCGTGATGATTTCGGTGTCCCGCACATCTTCGGGGACACCCGCGAAGATGTGCTGTTCGGCACCGGCTACGTGACGGGCACGGACCGCATGTTTCTAGTCGACGTCATCCGCCATTTTGGCCGTGGACGCATGTCTGATTTCCTCGGGCCCTCCAGCAGCAACTATTCAACCGACACGACCCTTGGCACGTCTGCCGGCTACAGCGAGCAAGAACTGCAGGATCAGATCGAACAGCTGGCGACGCGTCTCGGCATGGACGGCACCCAGGCACAGCAGGACTTCGACGACTTCGTCGACGGCATCAATCAATACATCGACGACATCAAGAGTGGCGCCCCCGGTGCGGAGCCCGTTCCCATCGAGTACCAGCTCCTGAACCTCGAGCTGCGTCCATTCACCCCCCGGGACGGCATCGCCGTAGTCACTCTGATCTTCTCGTTCTTTGCGACCGGTGGCGGCGCCGAAGATAGCCAGGTGCG
>QMMB01000092.1 GCA_003647035.1 Deltaproteobacteria bacterium
CCGCCAAGCGCGCGC
The DNA here is from genome assembly GCA_003647035.1 of Deltaproteobacteria bacterium. Lineage (GTDB taxonomy): Bacteria > Myxococcota_A > Polyangia > Polyangiales > Houyiibacteriaceae > SG8-38. The sequence goes on from QMMB01000092.1 coordinate 16, forward strand.
GCAACGAAGCGTTCGGACCATCGCCGGACTTTACCGCGGCCAGCACCTGCGGGTAGTCGCCCGGCTCGGTGACGACGGTAACGCGCGCTGGATTCTTGGCCGCGCTCCGAACCATCGAGGGGCCGCCGATGTCGATGTTCTCGATAGTCTCTTCGTGGGCGGCGCCGCGGGCAACCGTTTGCTCGAAAGGATACAGATTCACGCAAACCAGGTCGATGGGCTTGCCGCCGATGCCGCCGAGGGCATCGCGATCCTCGCCGCTGTCCCGCATGAGAATCCCACCGTGCACCCGTGGGTGCAGTGTCTTCACACGACCGTCCATGATCTCGGGCGACTCGGTGTACTCCGAGACATCGATGACCGGGACCCCGCCGTCACGCAGCGCCTTGGCTGTTCCGCCGGTCGAAAGAATCTCGACGCCCGCCTCGGAAAGTCCCTTTGCGAACTCGACGACGCCCGACTTGTCGGAGACCGAAATCAGTGCGCGTTTGATCTGTGTCATGCCCCTACCTTCTGGCCGCCCGGTCGACCTCTGAAGGTCGGGCCATACCCCGCAGCCAGAATGTCGTCAATCGATCTCGGCTTCCCCGATTTCGTCGAGCTCGTGCATCTGCTCGAGGGTTGCCTCGACCCAGCGGCGAAGCTCCCCGACACGAATCATTTCGCGCGCTTTGCGCATCAAGGCGCCGTAGAAGTGCAGGTTGTGTAGGGAGAGCAGCCGCGGGCCCAACATCTCCTCGGCCTTGAACAGATGGCGGAGATAGGATCGGGAGTAGGTCGCGCATACCGAACAATCGCAGCGCGCGTCGAGGGCGCTTTCATCGTCACGGTGTCTGGCCTGCTTCAGGTTGACCCTACCTCCCCAGGTCAGGGCTTGGCCATTGCGCGCGTTACGGGTTGGCAACACGCAATCGAAGAGATCGATGCCGCTCGAAAGCGCCCGAAGTAGATCGGTCGGGGTGCCCACGCCCATCAGGTAACGAGGGCGATCGGCCGGCATCATGGGGCCGAGCCGACCCAAGAGCTCATACATCTGAGCCGTGGGCTCCCCGACCGAGAAGCCGCCCAACGCCACCCCGTCGAAGTCGAGCGCCGCGATCGTCTGCAGGTGTGACCTCCGCAAGTCGAGCTCGGTGCCGCCCTGAACGATACCGAAGCGGGCTTGGCCTTCGACCGCATCCATCTGTAGGCAGCGCTCGGCCCAATCGGTCGTCCGAACCATCGCGCGTTGCACCACGTTACGTGGCGCACCGCCCGCAGGGCATTCGTCGAGGACCATCGCGATGTCTGAACCGAGCAGGGCCTGCACGCGCATCGCCTCTTCCGGGGTGAGCCGATGCAACGTGCCGTCGAGGTGCGAGCGGAACGTGATGCCGTCGTCGTCGATGGTTCGATGCTTGGCTAACGAGAAGACTTGATAGCCGCCGCTGTCGGTGAGCAGTGCGTGCGGCCACTTCATGAACCCGACAACGCCTCCGTGAGAAGCTATCGACTCGGCGCCCGGACGAAGCCATAGGTGATAGGTGTTGGCCAAAATGATGCGGGCACCGGTCGAAGCGACGTCATCCGGCGTGAGCGCTTTGACGGTTGCCTGAGTTCCGACGGGCATGAACGCGGGGGTCTCGATGATCGCGCGAGGTGTGGTGAGCTGAGCGCTCCGCGCGTCGCCATCCACTGCCGCAACCTCGAAGGAAAACCCGGGCGTTGGAAGCGTCATCGCGCACTCCCGCGGATCAACATCGCATCACCGTAGCTGTAGAACCGATATCGCCGCTCCGCAGCCTCGCGATACGCCCGACGCGTGAGGTCGACCCCCGCGAAGGCCATCACCAGAGCAAGCAATGTCGAGCGTGGAAGATGGAAGTTGGTCACGAGGTGGTCGACTACGTGGAATCGACGTGGCGGACGAATGAAGAGCCGCGTCGTATCGACGCCCGCAACCGGATGGCCGTCGGCGTCAACCGACGATTCGAGCGTGCGGACCACTGTGGTGCCGACCGCCACGATCGGCCGCCCGTCGGCGCGGGCGCGGGCGATCGCAGCGACGGTGGCCTCCGACACTTCGTACGCTTCTTCATGCATCTCATGCTCTTCCAAGGTGTCGACCTGGACCGGTCGGAATGTGCCGGGTCCGACGTGCAGTGTCACGTAGGCCGTCTGGTGCCCTGCCTCCTCGAGCGCGCTCAAGGTACTTTCGGTAAAGTGAAGGCCCGCCGTCGGCGCCGCGACTGCGCCGGGGCGCCGCGCATAGACCGTCTGGTAGCGCGTCCGATCCGCGTCACGGGCCGGACGACGAATGTACGGTGGCAGGGGAACTTCGCCAGCCTGCTCGATCAACGCATCGACATCGCCTTGGGTCTCGAGGTCGACCTCCAACCGCCCGTGGTCTAGCGCGGAGACGACGTGAGCCCTGAGCCGCCCTTCACACAGCGACAACTCCATCCCTGCGCGCAGCCCCTTGGACGAACGGCCCATCGCAAGCCAACGGTCGACGGCGCCCTCGGTCTTTTTCAACAAGAGCAGCTCCACGCGTCCTCCCGAGGCCTTGTAGCCGAGCAGTCGCGCCGGAAAGACGCGGGTATCGTTGAAAACGAACAAGCTCGGAGGCAAAAGACCGGGAAGCTCCGTGAAGAGGCGATCCTCGACTTCGCTGGCGGCAACGTCCAGCAACAGCAGACGCGAGGCGTCCCGCCGTGCCAGAGGCTCCTGTGCGATCAGCTCGCCGGGCAGGTCGTAGTCGAGGTCGGAGATCCGCATCTAGCGCCTGGGGGCAGCGATGAACCGCACACCGTACGTCTCGTCAGGTTGCGCCGCCCGACCCCTCTCATCTCTCGCGTCGGCCGAAACCTCCACGCACAGCTTTGCTGCTGCGACATTGCGCCAGGTCTTACTGGTCTCGCCGCGACCCGCGCCCTTGTTGTCGTACTTCCCGCTCCGATCGGTCCGTTGGTCGACGACGCGGAGAACCAAATCGACCCCAGTGAGTGCACTCACCTGCGCCACGACGCGCTCCGCGTCTTCGCTCAAGCAAAACGTATCGACGTCACCACGCCAACCGATCCACCCTCGCCGCTCGACCCCGAGCCCGAGCGGCTCCGCAAGCTCGAGTGAGTCGTTGAGCTCGTGCTCGAACGTGCCGTCGTCCTCGAGGAGCCGCCAGCGGACGAAGTACTCATCGGAGACGTTCTCCGTCGGCAGCACACCTTCGACGCTACGTTCACGGACGCGGATTAGGTACTTCCCAGGCTCGAGCGGAACGTTGGGCAATCGTTCGCCCTGGCCCACGCCGCCAGAGTCGGCCACGACCAGGGGCGCCTCCTGGCCGGGCCTCAGAAGCTCGACCACCACATCCATGTTGGGAATCGAGCTCACCTCCACATTCGCCGCGCGACGCAGCATCCCTCGGTGCTCGATCTCGAACAGATCGACGTCCCCCGAATCTTGGCTGACGCGCTGACCGAGATACGCTTGCATCTCGGTGTTTTCAGGAAGAGGCGTGGCGTCTCTCCGGGTGTGGTTGGGTTCGCTCTCCGACGGGCCACGCGTCGCGAGCTGCCACGTGGCGACACCCCCGCCCACCAACAGGAAGAGCAAGATCAACCACCCAAGCCTCCGTTTCGGTTTGAAGAGCGAGTCCACTCCATCGACGCGACGTTCGCCGCTGCCGAACGACGCTTGGCCGACCCCACTGAGCCGCCAGTCTTGCGACCCGACGGTGGTGAGATACTCGATCAAGGCCTGCCTAACCTCCTCGGCGGTTTGATAACGGTGGTCGGGGTCCTTCTCGAGGCACCGCAAGATGATCTCGTCGGCTTCGGCCGGCACTGACAGCGGCGAACGGGCAGAAGGCCGCAGAGGCTCCTCCGACAAGTGCTTCGACAGGACGCCAACGGGGTTGGGCGCCTCGAACGGCGGTTTGCCGACCACGCACTCGTACATGATGGCTCCGAGCGCATACACGTCGCTTCGCCCATCGAGATCCTGTCCGTGAATCTGCTCGGGCGACATGTAATAAGGGGTGCCGACGATGGTACCGGCGCTGGTCACCTGTGTTTCTACGGTTCCTGCGAAAAGCTTCGCAAGACCGAAGTCCAACACCTTGGCCGTCTCGCCGTCGCGGCCCTCCGAAATCACGATGTTCTCGGGTTTGAGATCCCGGTGCACGATGCCTGCCGCGTGCGCGTCTTCGACGGATCCCGCGACCTGGGCGCACAAGTACGCGACCCGTCCGAAAGGCATCGGTCCATCCTTGTCGAGGACTTTCGCCAAATCGTCGCCGTCGACGTACTCCATCACGAGGTAGAGCGACCCGGACTCGGTGCGCCCAAAGTCGAACACATGAACGGTGTTGGGATGATTGAGGCGCGACGCGGACTCCGCCTCGCGATGAAACCGGGCGACGTTCTCGGGATTCTGCTGCAGCTCAGGGTGCAGCAACTTGATCGCCACCACCTTGCTGATCTGCACGTGCTCGGCGCGATAGACCATCCCCATCGCCCCACGCCCTATCGGCGCCACCACCCGATACCGGTCCGCGACGATGTCGCCCGGCTTGAGCACGTCGGAGACCATCGGCGTGCCGCACTTCCCGCAGAATTTCGCCTCAGGCGGGTTGCTCTTCCCACATTCGTTGCAGCGCATCTGGTTGTGTGGCGCCGTGCTAGGCATTCAACGTCAGAAGTCGGTAGCCGAGCCAAGCTGCCGAGAGAACGATGAGCACCGCAAGGCCGCGAAGCGCCTTCCTTCTTCGCGCGGTCACCGGCAACGGTTCATTGGCGCTGTCATAGCGAACCCGGGCGCGTGCGCGACGAGTCGCGGCCGGTGGTCCCGGCGCTGCGCCAGATTCGCTCGGGGGACCGGAGCTCTGCGGGGTCTCGCTCGGCTCGTCGGATGACTTCACGGGATCTGGATGAGGAAAATCGGGGCGCTGAATGCCGAGCATCGTCTTTTGTGGCGTGCGAGTGCGCGCCGAACGCGCCGCAGAGAGTGGAGTTGGAGGAGGAGGAGGAGGAGGAGGAGGAGTGGATGCCGGAGCGGGCCTGTCGACAGGAGGTGCCCCCGCTGCAGTGGGCATCCCGAGAACAGTGTGCTTGCGAACGCGTTGCTGCGACGAGCTTCGTGGTGGCTCCGGTTGTGCCGCCGGGTCACGCTCCTCGTGCATGCGAATGCGGGATTGATCTAGGCGTTCCGGGGCAAGATCGCGCCTGGCGTAACCACACTTGCCGCAGAACGCATTGTCGGACGGAACTTCGGCTCCACATTGGGGACAATCCATGACGCGCTCCTACCGTATCAGAATTCGTCTGGGGTGGCTTCGCACTTGCGCCTAGCGGGGAATCCCCATCACGTCGGCCATGTCGTACAGGCCCGCAGGCCGGCCGACGACCCACTGCGCCGCGCGCACCGCCCCCCGAGCGAAAATCGAGCGGTCCGTGGCGCGGTGGGTCAGCTCGAGCCGCTCGCCCTCTCCAACGAGGTAGAGCGTATGTTCCCCGACGACGTCGCCACCCCGCAGGGCCATCACGCCGATCTCCTCGGTGGGCCTCGAGCCGACCTGGCCGCTTCGGCCGTGACTCACGGCGCCTCCCGGATCGAGGCCCTTCGCCCTGGCCACGATCTCCCCGAGGTGAACTGCCGTGCCACTGGGCGCGTCGACCTTGTTCCGATGATGAATTTCGACGATCTCGGCGTCAAAGCCCGGCCCCAAGAGCTCGGTCGCGCGCGCCGCAAGAAAGTAAAGCGCATTGACGCCCTGGCTGTAGTTGGGGGCAAACACGATCGGCACCCGCTCGGCGGCTCGCTCGAGGCCCGCGCGGGTTTCCGGGTCGAGCCCCGTGGTTCCAATCACCATCGGAATGTGCTGCCCCGCACAGAGCGGAAGGAGCTTGGCGCTCGCCGAGGCGATGCTGAAGTCGATGACGACCTCGACGTTCTTGAGGAACTCTTCGACATCGGAGGTGATGCACACCCCCGAGGACGCGCCGACGGTGAGCTCGCCCATGTCACGGCCGATCAGCTCGGAGCCTTCACGATCCATCGCGGCAACGAGGCTCGCTTCCAGATGGTCGCTCAGGACCGAGGCAATGCTTTGCCCCATGCGACCTGCTGCTCCGTGTATCGCAACTTGCGCCATGGTGACGGCATCGCAGATGCGGCGGCGAGCGTCAATCGAGTCGCTAGGTCGAGGAGCGGCCGGCGCTCAGTTCGACGAGGCGATCGATGAGGAAGCCGCTTTGTTCGAGGGCCTCCTCGGTGAACTCGCCGAAGAACGCGCGAACGTCAGCGAAGACTTGGTCGAAGGCTTCCTGGTCGCCTGCAGCCAGGATCTTCGCCAGGTCAGCGGCTGCCCTGCCGAACCCTTCGATCACCCGCTTCGAATCGGGGTTGAGCATTTCGATCGGACCGTACAGTTCCGGCGACTGCGCAAAGTGGCGGCCGGTCACGTACGTCTCGAGCAAGTACGCTGGCGAAGTGAAACGAAGCGTCTCTTCGAGCGGTGTGCCGGTGCGGCTCAACGCGATGCCGAGCACCTGCGTTTTGAAATGATGCAGGACTTGTACGATCGCCATCATCGAATCGTGCCTTGAGGGGGTCGCCTCGGAGATCACCAAACCACGCGCCGTGAACATCTGCCGCGTCCAGTCCAACCAGGCATCCCCTCGACCTGGACAGATCACGACGCGCTGCCCCTGGTACGTGTTGACGCCCGGTCCGAACATCGGATGGGTGCCAACGACACTCGCCTCGGTCGACGCCAGCATGGCCTCCATCGGATCGGTCTTGATCGACGTGACATCCATCAGGAGCGCGTCCTTGCGAACGAGCGGCCCAAGTTGCTCGATCACTTCGCGGGTCTCGCGGATAGGCACGCTGATGATGACCACGTCTGCCATGGACGCGGCATCGACAGGTCGAAGCTCGGTTTGAAGGTCGGCGCTCCGCACGTGGTGTCCGAGGTCGGAAAACAAGGTGTTCAGCGAACGCCCCATCCCGCCTTCACCGCCGATAATGGCGATCGTCTTCTGCTCGACATCAAGGGGCACCTCGACACGGAGCGCGGCTTGGCGTTCGCGGCTCATCAACATCAGCTGCCGCCAGACCGACGCGATGCTCTCGCCGGGCAGGCCGAGCTCCTCGGCGCGAGCAGAGCGATCGGCTAGAACTCGTCGTTCTCGGGCAAGGTCACGAATGCGAACCCGGTGCGAGCGCTTGCTTACCGCAATGTCCGACACGATGTCCATCCGGCGGGCCAGGAGCTCAAGCAGCTCGTGATCGAGGGCGTCAAGCGCGCCTCGCAGCTCCGAAAGCGGGCCTTTGTCTGGATTCTCGTCGGTCATGGGTTGGTTTTACATCGAAGAAGGGCGTCCGCATAATGCGCGCCCGTGAGACGACTGCAACTCCATCATTGGATCCTGATCGCGATGGGTCTAGGCGCCGCCCTAGGGCTCACGCTCAACTGGGCCGGCGGCCAGGGCATCGTCGACGCGGGCATCGTGAGCAATGTCGCCATCATCGGCAAGGAGATCGGGGATCTGTTCCTCAGGCTCCTCCAGATGCTGGTGGTCCCATTGATCGTGTCGTCGCTGATCACCGGCGTGACCGGTATGGGCGACCTCCGCACCCTGGGCTCGATCGGCGGACGCGCGATCGGCTTCTACCTAACGACGAGCTTCCTCGCGATCGTTACCGGCATCGTGGTAGTGAACATCATCCGCCCAGGCGACGGTGCGGAGCTCGCTTTGCTCGAAGAAGGCGCCCCCGGTGGCGCACTGCTGGCCGAGGAACCGAGGAGCATCGGGATCGTTCTGTGGGAGCAGCTCGAAAGCTTGATCCCGAAGAACCCGCTCGCGGCCGCCACCGAAGGCGACATGCTGCCAGTCATCTTCTTCTCGCTGCTGATGGGCGTCTTCATCGGCCTGGCCGAGCATCGCAACGGCTCGAAGGACGCAAGCATCGTCCGCCGCTTCTTCTCGGGCCTGGTCGACGTGATGATGCAGATGACCCTTTTCGTGGTGAAGTTCGCGCCGATTGGCGTGTTCGGCTTCACGCTGTTCGCGGCCGCCGGGAAGGGATTGGCCGCGTTTCAAGTGCTTGGCTGGTACGTGCTCACCGTCTTCATCGCGCTCCTGATTCACGCCACGGTGACCCTACCGATCATTCTGAAAGTCGTCACCGGCCGCTCGCCCATCGAATACGCGCGCAGGCTCACCACCGCATTGGTGACGGCGTTCAGCACCGCCTCCAGCAACGGCACCCTCCCCCTCACTATGCAAGAGGTCGAAGGAGCTGGCGTCAAACCAGGGGTCACCTCGTTCGTGCTCCCACTCGGTGCCACCATCAACATGGACGGCACCGCACTCTACGAAGCCGTCGCAGTCCTCTTCATCGCGCAGGTCTACGGCATCGACCTCACGATCGCCCAACAAGCGATCATCGCCTTCACGGCCCTACTCGCCAGCATCGGCGCAGCCGGGATCCCCCACGCCGGCATGGTCATGATGGTCGTGGTGCTCAACGCGGTGGGCCTACCGACGAGCGCAGTGGCCTTGATCCTCGCCGTAGACCGCATCCTCGACATGCTTCGGACGACAGTAAACGTATGGTCAGACTCGGTGGCCGCCGCGGTAGTCGACGCTAGGGAGTAGCGGACGCAGGTTTCCCCAATCTCACCCTGGGAAGGCTCTCCTGTTCCACCCCCTGGGACGTCGATCCCAACCTGGATAGTTCTTCCCCGCCCTCGATCCCAACCTGGGAAGAATCGCCCGTTCAGAGTGTGCCGTAGGGGCACGGTGAGTGTGGTCGTGCGGGTACGCTGCTGCCACCAAGCGTCAACCGCCGCGATCTCAACCTGGGAAGGTTCTTCCGGCGGGGAAGGTTCTTCCGGCGATCGCAACCTGGGAAGGTTCTTCGGGAAGCTTCTTCCGCGAGAGAATCCGGTGGCACGGGTGATGCATGTACCTGAGCTGACTTCGTGGCGCTTTGCGCCTGACCGGGGAGGTCTTGATGCCGTACCCATTCGGATTCATCTGGGTGCTCGGAGGGCTGGTGGCTTCGCCTCTGAGCGCTAGCGCGCAAGCGGGTGAGGAGAACAGCAGTTCACGTCTCGAGCGGTGGCACCCTGAAGCCTTCGTGGACCCCGCGGCGCCTACCACGGAGCGAGCAGCCGACGGGCCGGCGCTACAGCTGAAACTAACTCCTGCCGGTGTCGACGTTGCGCAGAGCCCGCCACACACCGTCGACGGATACACGCGGGAGGAGATGGAACTTCGTGTGCGGCGAGCGAAAATTGGGGTCGGCGTCTCTACTGCTGCTGTCGTCGTTGGTTCTTCGGTCGGGGCGGGGGGGCGATCAGTTCGCTTTGTTTTTCCTTCGGGGGGGACCCCTGCCCGCCCCCGCATTGGGTCGCTCCGGTTTCCGTGGGGACGGTTCTGGTGGTGGGCGGCCTCGTCCTA
>QMMB01000093.1 GCA_003647035.1 Deltaproteobacteria bacterium
GGCGGGCATGCTCTGGCTCGTGTTGTCTTTGGTGCTGTGGCTCCTCACCCGCGCAACCGGTTCTTGCCATCCGCCCCCCGGAGACACCGACCTGTCGCCTCGACGCCGCCTCGTCGGCTGGTTCACGCTCTCGCTATTCGTCCTCTTGTTCATGCCTTCCTGGATCCGGTTGCAGTAGGAAATTTCACGGCGACGTAGGAATTCCTTAGGTTCGGGCCATGGGCCCCAGACGCGTCCAAGCCGTTCTTTTTTTCCTCTTCGTAGCCTTGCTCGGCTCGGCGTCGCCGGCCCGAGCGTGGACCCGTACGGTGGTGAAAAGCGCACGGGCGACGGTCGACGTCGAACGCGATGCGACCCTGAGCATCCTCCTTCGACTCGACGTCGAGGTTCACGCCGGATGGCTGCACGAGATGGAGCTCGCCGGGCTCGGCTCGGACGTCGACCTCAATCGCTACCAGCCGCCGTACTTTCGCTCCGAAGAGGGTGAGATCTTCCGCCCCGAGGCCGAGGTTCGGGAAGATGGCACGATTCACCTCTCGTTTGCACGGCGAGGGGCGCCGCGACGTGGCGAGTACCGCGTCTTCATGCGGTACCGCACGAAGGCCGACCTCACTGCGGTCGAGGTCAACGGTGAGCGGCGAGCGCGCCTCGTTTGGTCGGTCCCCACATGGGAAACCGGGCTCCACAATGCCTCGGTCGAATTCCGTGCACCCCGAGGATCCGTGGTTCCCATCGAAATGCAAGACACACCACCGGGCGTCGACTTCCAGCTCGCCGATCGCGGCAAGCGCACGGTCGTCGAGTGGCGGCGCATCCATCTTCCCCGCATGACCGCCTGGCCGCTGGCCTTGGACGTCCCCGCCCAGGCGATTGCTCTGCCGGTCGCTGTGGCCGACGCGCCGGCTCCGGCGGGTTTCCAACCACTCACTATTGCGGAGAAGCGCCCCGTCGCTTGGGCGTTGTTTCTGTTGGCAGCCCTCGTCCTCCTCAAGCGCCGGTCGGTCGAGGTTCGGATGGGTCCGCGGGGACTGTGGGTCCAGGCGTCGTGGGGAGCGGTCCTGACGATCACCGGCGTCGTGCTCGCTGTCGGACAATGGTGGGTTCCGAACTATCTCGTTTGTGCGCTTCCGTTAATGGCTTTTTTCCTGCATCGCCCTGCCGAATGGACGGCCCCCTCCGAGCACGAGACCTGGCACCCCGCCCTGAACGGAGAGCTGCCGGACACCGCGACTCCTGCAAGTGACTTCCTCGACGGCACCACAGCGACCGGACTGACGGTCCTCATCGTCGGCGGCATCTGTCTGATTGCCTTGGGCCAGCCCACTGCCGGGCTTCTCTTGTTGCCGCTCTTCCTGACGGGGACGCGGCACCACATGGCGAGCACAGCAAGCCAGACGGCCGACGCGCTTCGGGTGTTCGCAAGCGAGTTTCGCTCTCCCATCGATGCCCCACAGATGTCGTTTGGCTGGGAATTATCGTCAAACAACATGCCGCGCTTGCGAGTGCATCTTCCCACGCATCGGTCCGGACTCATGACACTGAGCTTCGTCCTCGCATCGAGCCCTCTCGGCTTCGTTGTCCGCCACAGGATCATGCTCCTCGTCGAAACGCGCGCTCAGTCCGACGCGGACGACCTCGCCCGACGGCGCACAAACGTGGACCCCTACCTTGGATCTTCGGACGGTCGCATCCTCAGACTGGTCGAGTGGAACACGCAAGCCGTAGAGCTCCTCCGTGTTCTCGCGCGCAAGGCCCCGAAGCCCACGAAGACATCGCGTGGAACATGGTTGCTGCGCGAGATCTCCGATCCGCGCCGCAAGGCTGCGTAGGCGGCTATCGACGAACGCGGGACGAGAGTGGGGCCAGAATCTGGTCCACTTGCTTGAGCTCCCGCACGACATCGTCCTCGTCAAAGTCGATCTCATCGATCAGCGCCTCGTGTACCGCATCGTAGAGCCAAGTGCTCGACTCGGCGTCCTCGATACACGCCGTCGCTTGATGCCCCTGATGGTTCAACTTTGGGAACTTCTTGACCACCCCCTCGATCACACTGACGCGATCCTCCAAATACGCGCGCGTAGCGTCGAGCTCGTCGGACAAAGGCGCGAGCATCTCGGGCGACTCCTGCAGATGTTTCTCGAACGCATCCGGGGAGCGCCTACGGACGTCCTCCAACACGAATCGAATCGACAACACGTTACCCAAGTGGCGCAACACGCCTCGAACGCCCGGGATGGCACCGCCCGAGGAAATGACGTGTAACAACGCACCCGCGACCGCCACACGACTCTCGTCGTCCATCTCGTGATCTTCGACGATCCGCAGCACCGATTTCAGGTCCTGACCAAAACGAGTCAGTGCAGGGGTCATCAACTCAACGCAGCGCTCGCGCGACATATCACCTCGGTGCCAGAGAACGGCCCCGCGGGCATGTTACCTCAACTCCGGTGGAGCCGGCGTCGGTTTCGATGATCTTGAACTCCACGCGCCGATTTTGCTCCCAAGCTTTGGCGTTGTGCTTGGGATTGACGGGGCATCGTTCGCCATATCCGCCCGACCTCAGGCGGTCCTTGAGGACCCCGCGTTCGATGAGGGCATTCATGACCGAGGCTGCGCGGGCCCTGGTGAGCTTGATATTGTACTTGTCGCTGCCCCGCTCGTCTGCGTGGCCCTGAATCTCGACCAGGGTGATCTGCGGACTCGCGTTGAGCGTCGCCGCGACCGCATCGAGCAGCGCGAAGCTCCTCGCCTTGATAATCGCGCTGTCGGTCTCGAAGTAAACCTTCTCGAGGATGGTGATCTGGGTGTCTTCGAGGATCACCAAGCCCTTGTCAGGGCAGCCGTCTTCGTCCTCGTGACCGTTGTACGTCTCGGGGTCGTTTGGACACGCGTCGTCTACGTCGAGGATCCGGTCGGCATCGTTGTCGACATCCGGACAGCCGTCTTCATCTTCGAATCCATCGAAATCCTCTGGGTCGTTCGGGCATAGATCCTTCTCATCTGGGATTCCGTCCCCATCGTTGTCGGGGTCGGGACAGCCATCTTCGTCCTGGAAGCCGTCGAAATCCTCCGGTTCGTCGGGGCAGTCGTCGTCGATGTCAGGAATGCCATCTCCGTCCCGGTCACCTTCCCTGCCCTCGGGACAGCCATCCTCATCGCGATCCCCGTCGTAATCCTCTTTCACGAGAGGACACGCATCGTCGACGTCGAGGATGCCGTCGCCGTCATTGTCCAGGTCCGGGCACCCATCACTATCCTCGAAGCCGTCCTTGTCCTCGGCGTCGTCCGGGCATCCGTCGTCGTCGTCCGCGATTCCGTCGTTGTCGCGATCGCCGACGGCAGGCTCATACATGAACGCAATCGTCGCGCGAACGTCCGCCGCTTGAAATCCGGTTTTGGGAATACCCGCACCGACTGCGAAGTAGAGGAAGCTCTTATTGGTGACGAAGTACTTGAACCCGCCGAGGACCTCCATGGAAAGAGTGCCTTTGGTCCCAATTTCCTGGGCGATTTGCGTGCCGTAGTACTCTAAAATCAGGTCGAGCGAACGGGCGATTCGGAAGCTCGCGCCGAAGCCAAAAGTAATCAAATCGTTGTAGGTGAAGCGGCGGCCAGCCGTCGCGTCGTCGACTGGATCGATCGCATTGCCCAGGGGGTCCGAAGGATCCGAGCGTCCGTCCCAAATGAAGGTCGCTCCCTGCTGAGAGTTCCACCGATACCCGCCTTCGAGGGCGAGCCGAATCTTTTCAATCGGCTGAAACTCCAACACCGCCGTGGGCCACAGCGAGAAACCTGGCTCACCCGCAAACTGCGTCGTCTTGGCCGTGGGGAACCCCGCACGCAAGGTTACCGCGATACCGAGTGGGAACTCGCCGAGATTCAGCAACCGCGCCTTGACGTGAATCGTCAGGTCTCCGACGCCTTGTGACCGCAGCCCATTGGCTTGCAGGTTGTAGAGGCAGGTGCTCGACCCGGCCAGACAACTGCCGCCCCGGTCCGGGGTCTGTACGCTGTCGCCGCGGAAGAACGTGATCGGCAACTGAATGCCGATCACCAATCGGTCGATGAGACCGAAGTTGAACATGAAGGTCCCGGTGAACGCTTGCTTTGCGATTCGGCTCTCGCGCGAGGCCTGAGGAGCCGACGTGTTGGTCGGGTCGTTGACGAAGCCGTTGTAGCGAAGGATGCCAAAGCCGGCATCAAGGACGAGGCCGAAGCTGAACTCCTTGTGGGGCATGACCTCGGTGCCATTGACGGTGAAGTACCCCCGGGTGTCTACCGCAGGCCGGAAGAGGTGTAGGTCCATGCCGCCGTCGGTGAGGGTCGCCTCCTGGGCAAGCGAGGCGGTTGGCGACAGCGACGCCACCAGGACGAGCGCGACCACCCATGCACACCGCACGGACGGCCGCCACCAAGACTGTGTTCCCCCAAACACCCACTCTCAGTCTGTCACGGGCCAAGCCCATTAATCAACGATTCTGCGGCCCTGCGCCATTCAGAGGTCGATATTCGGCTGGACCTTGGGCCTCGGCGGGGCATCGCGGGCGCTTCTCACCAATCGCCTCGCGTCGCGGCGTTGTTTCGAGGTGATGCTTGGGAGCTCCAATACGAGCGTAGCCTCCCTTCGCGCGAGCTCCCGATCGCCTTCTTCGAGCGCGCGCTCTGCCTCGTTGATGTGGGCTTGCGCAAAGCGGTATCGAATCTCCCCGAACTCCGGGGTCTTGCGCAGAACGCTGTCCGCCGGGAGCTCATTCGCGATCGAGTACGCACGGTCGAGGCGCCCTTTTTTCAGCGCCTCGCCAGCGCGCACGAGTTGCCCCTCCCATTCTCGGGGTTCTTCGATCGGTCGGCGCTCGGAGTCTGCGGCATCGCTGTCTTCCTGTTCAGTGAGGCTTTCGTCGAGTCCTCGAGGGTCGCTGGGTGCGGCGCTCTCGTCCATGGAGAGAGCTCCCGGCGCACCGCGCATGGTCGCGAGCACCGCCCCCGCCGCAGCGACGACGAGCAGCGCAATCACCGAAATCGCAAACAGCGGCTTTCGCGAGGAGCTCGATGAACGTGTCTCTGGCTCCTCATGAGGTAGCGGTTCCAAGCTGTGCGCGCCCTGCGACGGCACGAATCGAAACCGAACTTCACCCAGCTCGAGAACGTCCCCCGATTCGAGGATTGCGCGCGACGCGCTGACCCCGTTCACCCGCATGCCATTGGCACTTTCGAGATCGAAAACCGTCACTCTACCGTCGGTCATCTGAACTTCGGCGTGCTCGTGTGAAATCGATTTGTGGTTGATCCAAATGTCGAGGCGCTCGTCTCGACCGATGCGCAGAGCGGGTTTGGTCAGCGTGAACTCCGCCCCCGCCGCAGGCTCGCCGAGAACCACCAATCTGGGTGGCGGGTGACTCTTCGGCTTCGGCGAGGGAAGCGTATTGGCAGTCTCCATGACCCCCGACTCAAAGGCCAAGTCGTAGTCCCCGATGCCAAGCTGATCGCCGGCGGCAAGCTCCGCATTGACATCGATTCGCTCTCCGTTGACGGTGACGCCATTGTAGGAGCCGAGATCCTCGACGACGTAAGAGCCGTTGCGCCTCAAGAGCCGCGCGTGATTGCGCGACACGTTTCGCTCGGTGAGCCGGATGGTGTTGCCCTCCTGGCGGCCGATCGTGATCTCGTCGCGCAGCAGCGGCACGACAGTCGCGTGACCTTCGTCGTCCGAGATGACGAGCTTATACATCGTATCGGCCCAAGAGCAGTTTCACTCACAGTTTCGCGGGGTTGAGGGCATGGTACTCTCGCATGCGAGGGTGTCAATCTCGCCTCGCGGAAGGTTTGCACTCCCCGGGAACCCGGCTATGCCGGTCCGACACGATGGCCCCACATTGTCGAACGGTCGCCGCGCTCATATTGGGCCTCGCCTTGCTTGCCGGCTGCGGCGGGGGAGGTCGCGGACAGCCCACCGGAGGAATTCACGCAAAGCTCGGGTACTCGGAAGGCGGCGGCCTTCGCGTGCTCGAGGTCCCGGCGGGCGGCGGGGCTGACCTCGCGGGCATCCGGCCCAACGACGTCATCATCGGCATCAACGGCACGTCGGTTCGGGAGCTCGACTATCAGACGATCGTAGAAAAGCTCCGTGGCCCGGTCGGTTCGACCCTCCAACTCGACGTGTTCCGCGACGGCGAGGTCGAAACCGTCGTTGTCATGCGCCAAGCGTATACGAAATGAGCGAAATCCAACGCACACTCGGGATCATCGGAGGAAGCGGGCTCGACGAGCTCGAGGGTCTGGCCAACGTCGAGCAGCTGGAGACGACCACCGCGTTTGGGGCGCCGTCTGATGCGATCATCGCAGGGACGATCGGGCACACCCGGTTTCTTTTCTTGCCCCGCCACGGCCGGGGCCACCGCATCGCGCCGCACCGGATCAACTATCGAGCAAACATCCTCGCGCTGAAGATGGCAGGCGCGGAACAAATTCTCAGCGTGTCCGCCGTGGGGTCGATGAAGGAGGACATTCATCCAGGAGACATGATCATCGTCGACCAGTTCATCGACCGCACCAGGCATCGCATCGACACCTTCTTCGATGACGACGGCGTGGTGGCGCATGTGGAGTTCGCGGAACCGATCGATGCACAACTAGCGAGCTCCTTGGCCAGCGCAGCGAAACGCGCAGGCGCGACGGCGCACGAGGGCGGTGTCTACCTTTGTGTGGAAGGCCCGCAGTTTTCGACACGCGCAGAGTCAGAGCTCTACCGATCGTGGAACGTCTCGGTCATCGGCATGACGAACTTGCCCGAGGCGCGGCTGGCCCGAGAGGCGGAGCTGCCGTACGCGACGCTCGCAATGGCCACCGACTACGACTGCTGGCGCGAAGGCCACGATGCGGTCACGGTCGACGCGGTCATCGCAGTCATGCGAGGAAACGTCACCAAGGCAAAGGAAATCATCATCGAGCTCGCGGGCACGGTGCCCGACCCCACCAGGCGCCCTGCGACCTCTGCCCTTGCCGGCGCCATCATCACCAACCCCGGTTCGATCTCTGCCGCCGCGCGCGACAAGCTGCGGCCACTCATCGGTAAGTACCTACCCTGAAAGGCGTTATGTCCTCGCTTCTCGTCGTCGGTTCCGTCGCGTTTGACACCATTCACAATCACCTCGGCTCGCACGCGCGAATCCTCGGAGGCTCGGCGATGTACGCTTCGCTTGCGGCCTGCCAGCTCGCTCCAGTGCGACTGGTCGGCGTCGTCGGCAAGGACTTCCCCCGCGAAGCCGTGGACATGCTCCGCGCCCGCGGGATCGACACGACCGGCCTCGAAGTAGCCGACGGTGAAACGTTCCATTGGGAGGGCCGGTATTCCGACGACCTCACGTCGCGCGAAACCATTCAAACCGACCTCAATGTCTTCGCGGACTTCAATCCGAAGATCCCTGCTTCGTTTCGCGATTCCGAGTTCGTGATGTTGGGCAACATCGCGCCCCAATTGCAATTGCACGTGCTCGACCAAGTGGAGAATCCCACGCTCGTCATCGCCGACACGATGAACCTGTGGATCGACACCGCGCTCGACCCGCTCAAGGAGCTGCTCAAGCGCGTGGACATCCTCGTCATCAACGAAGAAGAGGGCCGTCAGCTGACAGGCTTCCACCATCCCCTGGCGGTGGCCGAAGCGTTGCGCGCGCTCGGCCCTGAAACCGTGATCGTGAAGCGTGGCGAATACGGGGCGCTTTTGTTCCTCGAAGAAGATATCTTCTGCGCCCCGGCCTACCCCCTCAAGTCGGTTTCTGATCCGACGGGCGCAGGCGATGCGTTTGCCGGCGGCTTCCTCGGCTACCTCGCGGAGAAGGGACACACCGACCTGCGCCAGGCCGTGATCTGCGGCTCCGCCACCGCGTCTTTTTGCGTACAAGACGTCGGCATTGGCGCGCTGAAAGAGCTCAGTCGCGAACACCTCGATAAGCGCATCCACGACTTCCGAGAGCTGACCTGCTTCTAGTCCCGCTTTTGGTCCCGCTTGGGCCGCCGTTTTCTTGACCGTAGCAGCCCTAAACCGACACTGCGGTCTTAGGAAGGAACGGCCATGAACCTAGACGAGCTCAAGGGAACCCTGCGCGGCCTCGTGCGGAAAACCATCGAAACCCGCTTCAGCGGAGCCAACTATGCCACGCTGGCCCAGGCCCGCGGCTACGCCGACGGCTACATGCGCGCCCTCCTCGACGCCGACCTCATCGACCAGAAGCAGCTCCTCGAGCTGGTCAACGCCGAACGCCGCCTCTTCGTCGACGAAGCCACCAAACTCGACAACGCCACCCGCGCCGCCTAGCCACGCCGGCTGTGCCTCCTCAGAACCCCGTCCAGGGCACAATCGTTGACGTTTCCGCGCTCGGGGTCAAGCTCGCCTACCCTGATGCGTCACCTCTTGTACGCCCTGCTCGCGACCGCCAGATCGAGCCTGAAGCCGCAGCGGGAGCTTGCTCTCGAAAACCTCGCGTTACGACAGCAGCTCGCCATTCTGCACCGCAAGACCAAACGGCCCAAGCTGACCAAAGCGGACCGCGCATTCTGGGTCGTGCTCTCGCGTCTGTGGCCCGACTGGCAGAGCGCGCTGATCCTCGTGAAGCCAGAGACCGTGATTCGCTGGCATCGCAAGGGCTTTAGGCTCTACTGGACCTGGAAGAGCCGGAAGAGAACCGGACGTCCACCGATCGATGCGGAGATCCGGACGCTCATCCGTCGAATGGCAAGAGAGAACCCGACTTGGGGAGCGCCTCGCGTTCACGGTGAGTTGCTTATGCTCGGCTTCGAAGTCGGAGAAGCCACAGTGTCGCGCTACATGCCGCGTCGGCGAAAGCCGCCGTCGCAGACCTGGCTTTCGTTTCTCCGGAATCACACCAATGATCTCGTTTCCATCGACTTCTTTGTCGTGCCCACAGCCACGTTTCGCATCCTGTACGTGTTCCTCGTGCTCGAGCACGAGCGCCGCCGCATCGTGCACTTCAACGTCACCGATGGTCCGTCAGCGCAGTGGACAGGCCAGCAATTGGTCAACGCCTTTCCCGACGACTCCGAGCCAAGGTCTCGGTCCCACACGACCTCGGGCGTGAGCTGCGCGCACTGCGCAGGGCTAAGGCGGATGCCGCAAAACGACTCGCGTGTGTCGAGCCGTTGGTAACGCCCGTAGGGGTCTGAGTTCTGTCCGCTTGGTCACATTCGCGATCATCGCGGCTCACATCTCGCGACGGACAACGTTTTGAGGAACGACAGCCGGAACACAAAGAGAAACTGATACCGGAAACTAGTGCCGGGGGCGGGATTCGAACCCACACGTGTTTCCACGGGCGATTTTAAGTCGCCTGCGTCTGCCATTCCGCCACCCCGGCAATGCGGAGAGCTTCGCGTTAATGAACGAACTCGTCCACTCGGCGCGGCATTTGCGGGCCGGGGCGCTCAGGGCCTGTATCGAC
>QMMB01000094.1 GCA_003647035.1 Deltaproteobacteria bacterium
CCTCGTGCTCATGGCCGGCCTGCGCGAAAAGCTCGAGCTGGCGGGGGTGCCGGACGTGACGAAGGGGACTGCGATGGCCTTGCTGATCGCCGAACGGCTTTCGGCGGCATTCCTGGGTTTCGGCGGGCTGGGAGGATAGGACCGTGATGCACGACTACATCATCGGTGTCGGGGCCTTCCTGCTCTTGTCCGCGGCGTGGTTCGGCGTGCAGCGGGCGTGGCGCAGCTCCTTTGCCGATGTCGGAGATGACCCCGACGCACTGGCCGGGCGCTCGCGATGCCACGGCTGTAACGATTCAGAAGATTGCCATCGAAGGCCCGAGAGCGGAGCATGTGAGGCCCAGGAGGAGATGCCATGAACAGTCCGGTTACCCACCTCGAGGACTACGATACCGAGCAGCGGTTCAAGGCCATCGTGGTCGAGAGCGAGAGGATCACGCCGGAGGCGTCCGACGTGGAGGTCCGGGAGCTCACCCTGGAACTCCAGCAGTCCGACTTCGAGCTGCAGCTGGGACAAAGCGTCGGTGTATTTTCCCCGGGCACCAAGGAGTTCGGGCAGGAGCACCACTTCCGTCTCTACAGCGTGGCCGATCTTCCGGAGCGTGGACGCAGCGGGCTTCCGCGGATCAAGATCGCCGTGCGCCGCGTCAGCTACGTGGACAAGTACAGCGGTGAGGAGTACCCGGGTGTCTCCTCCAACTATCTGTGCGACCTCGTTGTCGGCGACATTGTCACCATGGCAGGCCCTTACGGCCTGGCGTTCGAGGTGCCGGAGGAGATCGACGCCAACCTCATCCTCATTGGCACAGGAACCGGCATTGCGCCGTTCCGGGCGTTTGTGAAGCACCTCTACAAGAACGTCCCGGAGTGGAAGGGCACGGTCACTCTCTTCCACGGTGCCCGAAGCGGACTCGAGCTTCTCTACATGAACGACGAGCGGGACGATTTTGCCCAGTACTACGACCGTGAGGCGTTCCAAGCGTTCAAGGCGCTCAGCCCCCGCCCGAGCTGGGCGGCTCCCATCGATTGGAAGGGCGCTCTTGCCGAGCGCGGCGAGAAGCTGTGGAGCCTGCTCGGGCTGCCGAACACCTACGTCTATGTCGCCGGCCTCGAGAAAATGCGCGGCGAGCTGGATGACGCGTTCGGTGAGATCGCCGGCTCCGAGCAGAAGTGGGCCCGCCGCAAGGCCGAGCTCAGCGCCGGTGGTCGCTGGGTGGAGTTGCTGTATTAGCGACGCGGGTGAAATGATGGTGACGAGACCTGGGGCGACGGAACCTGTCCGACCATTCACTGCAACACGTACCAAACTGATGCGTTGCCGTTGAGGGGGCCCGAGGCGCCGAGGCAGGTGCTTGGGGACGATATGATCGACCACCTTATCGCGGTGACGATCGATAGCACCGTCGTCGCGATCGAGCCGGATCTAGTCGTCGGGGGGATGGCGCACCTCGAGCAGATCGTGGTGGCCGACGGTGCTACGGGGTTCTACGAGCGCCACGGCTACACGCGCATCGGAACGTACCCCGGCAGCCGGTTCCATCTCGACTGGCACTCGTACCGTAAAGAGATCTCAGGCTAGCGCCGATCGCCACTGAAACAGAGCGTCTAAACTGCCCCTTTCCCAGGAGAAAAAACAGAGTCTTGACAATTCTTTGTACGTGTCACGTCATACTCTCAACTCACTAGAATGGAGTTGTAAAATGATCCGCACAGACTTTCGGGCGGTGGCTGTAGCTGCCGTGATGGCGTGGAGCCTCATCGGCTGTGGGAGCAACACACCTTCCAGCGGGAACGGGGGCTCCGGCGGGGGTGGGAACGCTTCCGACACGCTTGGGTTCGTGTTCTCGCAGCTCGGGTTCCACGACCCTGAAGACCGCAACGCCGGCATCGATGGCTTCGACCTCGATGGGCGAGCCTCCACGGAGGGCAGCCCGGGGGCTGACGAGTGCGCGCACGACGATTTCACCAGCACAACCGGTGAGCCGGGAATCGACTACCGCATGTTCGACGTCATGGTCCTGCTGCCAACCCTAGCGCCGAGTCAGTTCGTCGATGAGATCGCGCAGTCGGCCATCAGGAACGGCGAAATGACGGTCCTGATGGAGATATCGCGCATCGATGACCTACAGAACGATGACGACGTGGGAGTGCAAGTCTTCTCGAGTGAGGATGTCCCACCCATCGGTGTGGACGGTGTGCTTCCGGGCGGCTCTCTCGCGGCACATCCAGACGATAGCCTCAACAGCGAAATCGTAACCGGTCGCATCGAGGACGGCGTGCTGACCGTAGGCCCGATCGACCTAGTCTTTGATCTCAGTATTCAGGTCATCGACTCCGAGTTGAAAATCAACCGGGCTTGGATGCGCATGAACCTCGAAGACGGCAACGTGAGCGGCGTGCTCGCAGGGTTTTGGGAGGTCGCCGAGATCCGGGAAATGATCTCCGACCCGACGACTGGCAACGGCGGAAGCCAAGCCGGCTTCACATTCGAAGAGTTCGAAGCGGCCATGGAGCTCGCCGATGCTGACTTCAACGGCGAAATCTGTGAGTCCCTTACGATGATGTTCGATTTCCAAGCGGTCCCCGCGTTTGTCGTGAAATAAGCCAAGAACGGAGTTCCCATGCGTGCCGCAGCACAGACCATCGTAGCCCTGGGAGCCGTGATCACGTTCGGCATCGCCGGCTGCAGTAGCGGTGGCGGTGGCGATTCATCCCAGGTGCTCGCGGCCGAGGCCGGGCCGATCTCGATGCGCCGCCTCACGGGCGAGCAGTACACCCGAAGCATTCATGACGTTCTCGGAGATCACATCACGGTCCCGGGTCGCATCGATCCCGACGACCGGCGCGAAGGTCTGCTTGCCGTCGGGTCGACGTTTGTGAGCGTGTCGGCGTCCGGTTTCGAGAAGTATGAAGCCGCCGCGACGGTGATCGCCGAGCAGGCACTCGACGGCGCACATCGAGCGACCTTGGTTCCTTGTGAGCCGGCATCGACGTCGGGCAGTAGTGAAGTTTGCGCGCGGGAGTTCGTGCAAGTGATTGGCCACCGGTTGTTCCGACGGCCGCTCACCGACGCAGAGCTCGGCTTGCGCGTCAGCATCGCAAACGACTCCGCGGACGAGCTCAGCGATTTCTATGCGGGACTCCAGCTCAGCCTCGCGAGCCTCCTCATCTCGCCCCATTTCTTGTTCCAGATTGAAACCGCGGAACCCGACCCAGCAAATCCATCGAGATTTCGCCTCACCGGCGGCTCGCTCGCATCGCGCATGAGCTATCTGCTGTTGAACACCACTCCCGATGACGAGCTTCTGGACGCAGCGGAGAACGGCTCGCTCGTCGAGACGGAGGGTCTTTCCGCACAGGTAGACCGCTTGATCGAGTCCTCGGGCATCGACATCGGCCTCCGAGCCTTCTTCTCGGATCTCTACGAGTTCAAGCAGTTCGACGACGGCATCGTCCGCAAAGACTCGCAGCTCTTTCCTGCCTACAGCCAGGCAGTGGCCGACGACGCCAAGGAGCAAACGCTGTTGACCATCGCAACGCATCTGACGGCCGGCGGGGATGCGAGAGACCTGTTCACGACGCGCGACACATTCCTGAGCCGCACACTGGGCCTCGTGTACCAAGTTCTCGTTACCGAGGAGGAAGGCTTCGAGGCGCGGACCTTTGAGGATTCGAGCCCGCGCGCCGGAATCCTTTCGCACATTAGCCTCATGGCCCTCTACTCTCACCCGGGTCGAGCCTCCGCGACGCTGCGCGGCAAGTTCGTTCGCGAGGTGTTGTTGTGCCAGGACGTTCCAACGCCACCGGCAAACGTCGACTTCACGATCGACGAGGAGACGCTAGGGCAGATTCGAACGGCGCGGGAGCGCCTCGAAGCGCACGTAGGCAACGAGGCCTGCGCCGGTTGTCATACATTGATGGACCCGATCGGCCTCGCATTCGAGAACTTCGATGCGATCGGAGCCTTCCGCGTGCAGGAGAACGGCGCAACAATCGATGCCTCGGGCGAAATCGACGGCGTGCGCTTCGAAGACGCGATCGGGTTGGGCCAAGCCCTGCGAGACCACCCAGCGCTTGGCCCGTGTCTCGTGAAGAGCATCTTTCGGTATGCCGTCGGACGTGAACCGACGCTCAATGAAGAGCCGTTCCTCGAAAGCTTGCAGGCACGCTTCGCAAGCTCCGGATACGAGGTCCCCAATCTGCTACGCGAGCTCGTCATGAGCGAAGGATTCCGCACGACCTCCGGGCCTCGGGATGCCGCGGAAGGAGGCGAACAGTGAAGCTCTTCAACAGAAGGACACTGCTCCGAGGCACGATGGCCGGTGGTGCCGTCTCCATGGGGCTGCCTTTGCTCGATCTCTTTCTCAACGACAACGGCACCGCGTTGGCACAAGGCCAGGCACTTCCAGTGCGCTTCGGCGTGTGGTTCTGGGGTTGCGGAATGAATCCCCACCGGTGGACGCCGTCGACCGTGGGCCAGGGATACGAGTTGCCTATCGAGCTGCAACCGCTCGACCGTGTGCTGCCCGACGGCAGCAACGTCAAGGATCTCGTGAGCATTCTGAGCGGGTTCGACGTCAAGCTCGACGGCCGTCCGAACCACCCGCACACGGCAGGCTTGATCGGCGTGGCAGCCGGCTCGGCACCCGACTTGGCGAACACCTATACGGGCCCCACACTCGACAGCCTCGTCGCGAGGCAGATCGGCGGAACCACGAGGTTCCGATCGATCGAGATGTCCGCCACGGGCAACGCAAACCGGCCGTACAGCTACGATTCGGTCGACACGTCCAACGCCCCGGAGGTCTCGCCGTTGGCACTCTACACACGGGTGTTCGGCCCGGACTTCGCTGACCCGAATGACGCGAACTTCACACCGGATCCGCGCCTCATGCTGCGCCAGAGCGTGTTGTCGGCCGTCAAAGAGGACCGGGATCAGCTCAATCGCATCCTCGGAACCCATGACCAGCAGCGCCTGGACCAATATTTCACGTCGGTACGGCAACTCGAACAACAGATCGAGGTGTTGCTCTCAGGGCCCCCGGACCTCGCGAGCTGCATGAAGGCACCCGAGCCTGGCGCGGAGAACATCGGCAGCGAGGTTGAGCAATCGGTGCCGACCAACCAAGCGATGGCCGAAATACTGTCCTTCGCCCTGGCGTGCGATCAGACACGTGTCTTCAGCATGATGTTCTCGTTTCCCGCCTCCTCACTCCGGCACACGGGTGGGGCAACTGCGCAGCACCAACTGACCCACGATGAGTTGCTCGATCCGGCGGTCGGATACCAGCCCCAGGCCGGAGAGTTCATCCTCGTCTCGATGGGCGCCTGGGCAGATTTCATCGAGCGCCTGGCCGCCATCCCCGAGGGCGACGGCACACTACTCGACACCTGTCTGGGGTTCGCTCACTCAGACGTCTCGGAGGCCAAGCAGCATGGCGTCGTCAAGATCCCGATGATGATGGCGGGCCGTGCCAGCGGAAAGGTCAAACCGGGCGTTCACGTGGCGGGCGCGACGGACACGACCTCACGCGCCGGTCTGACGATACAACAGGTGATGGGCCTCAACGTCGAGAGCTGGGGTACGGACTCGATGCAGACCAGCCAGGCCATCAGCGAAATCCTGGTGTAGGAAGCCGACGGTCAGAGACATTCCTTTTCGAACGACTCGGTACAGCGATCCTCGTTGCCCTCTCCGTCACCCTCATCGTAGCAGTTGCAGATGCCGTCGCAGAACCACTCGATGCGTCCCGTTCGAAAGAAGCGGTCTTGCTGGTTGAAGCTCGGCGTGAGCTCGCGGACGCGGTCGTGGGGATTGCACCCCGCGGTCATCGGTGTGTTGGTGAGCGGCGCAGGAGGCAGCGCGAAGTCGTATTCGATGATGGCAGACTCACCCACCACCGGAG
Organism: Deltaproteobacteria bacterium; assembly: GCA_003647035.1. Taxonomy (GTDB): domain Bacteria; phylum Myxococcota_A; class Polyangia; order Polyangiales; family Houyiibacteriaceae; genus SG8-38. The sequence continues at coordinate 5,907 of QMMB01000094.1, forward strand.
CATCGGCCTCCGGAAGACCGAACACGTCACGCGGGAACGGCTGGAGTGGATCGTTCGAGCGAATCAGGTTCACCCCGATCGCGCGGGCCATGCCGTGAGCCAGGATCGGCGGGACCTCGTGATCGCCAATGGCGACGTGCATGAGCACTTGATGCTCCGGGGTATTGGGCAAGGTGTCACCGTGGATGGCGCGAACGAACCCTGAAGGCTCGGAGCGATCCCAGTGAAGCTGGATGATCTGGAGCATGATCTGGAAATCGAGGGGCGAACCTGGAAGTGCGATTTTCAGGAAATCGGTGAAGGCGTCGGCGTCGACACTGCGCTGCCAAACCCAGCTATACCCAGCGGCCGGTTGCCCGAGCAAGCCGCGGGTCACGTCGGTGGAGATCGCCATGTACACCGCGCCCATCATGCCGCCTTGGCTGTCGCCCCGATAAGAGCGCACGCTCGGGTCGATTTGCGAGGGAGCGAGCAGGACGCGGTCCCCATCCATAATGCCGTCGCGCGCGATGCGCCCGATCATCATGCGCATGGCTAGGAGCTGGTTCACGTGACCTTGGATCTGGCGATCGACGAAGCCGGGAAGCAGCTCCGGCCGTCCGACCAAGGCCTCGGCCGCCAGGTCTTCATCTGCGCTGGCCAGACCAAAGAGATCGACGGCCACGTTGATCCAGTCCCAGCCGTTTGCGGCCATGGCCTGATAGCCATTCCGGCCCTCGTTCTTGCTGCCAAAGAATCCGTGCCCGTTCTGAAGGACGCCATGCGGGGTGCCGTTGTCGATGCTGTTGGGGATCTGCACCAGCACTTCCATCGGCATGGTTCCGTTCTGCATCGGCGCGCCCGACTCCTCGACCGGGAGCCGGGCCGTGGGGTCCCCCGCTTCGTGGGAGTACTTCGGCGGATAGTTCGGGACCGTGGCCGTGAGGATCACGCGGTGACGAAGCTTCGAGTCGGGGTCGGGGTCGTCGACGACCTCCTTGATGACGTACTCGGGCCCGTCGTCACCCACCACCGCTAGCGCTGCGTCGCGGACGGCCACCATGCCGCCGGTGATGCCCTCGCGTGAGCCGGTCGTGAAGTCCCATGCGATCTGCAGATCGTCCCGATCGACGCCGGCATCGGCGAGCAAGGCGAAGATGTCGTCATAGTGCTGCCTGCGGCTGGCAACGCTCGGGTCCTCGTGCTCCGTGCCGTCCCGAAGCGCGCGAAACACATCCGTCGGCTCGAGGGGCTCTCCCGCTTCGTCGACCACCTCGCGGACCGCCACGATGTACCGTGTCGAATACTCGAGGACGTAACCGGGGCGAATGAGCAGCGCCTTTTCTATCGTTGCGGTCGATACGTCGACGTCCGTGAAGTGCGGCACGAGCTCACCGGTGTCCGCGTTGAGCAGAATCGTCGGCGAGCTCGGGTCCACCGTGGACGCAAGCATGGTCGGGTCCGGCAGGCCCGCTGCGGTCGCGCCCACCATGTACGTCACGGGACTGCTTGCGACCGACCAACCATCGAGCTCGTAAAAGTCTGCAGGATCGATCGGCGCGCGGCCGAAGATCTTGGGTAGCGTGGTTGCCCCAAAGCGGACGGACTTGCCGGACGGACTCGACTCGTCTGGGTCATCGAGGAGGTACACGTCGGAGGGGAAAGGAAAACCGCAGTGAACGCCGATCGGATCGCAGTCCGCGGCCAGCAGGGGCCCGATGCTTGCCCCTCCGGCTCCGCCCACACCACCGGGGCTAGAATCGCCCTCGGAGGTGCTGCAGGCACCGAGCAGGGAGCCCAAAACAAGGTAAAAAGCTCCAATTTGAAGGATAAATCTAAGATTCATAGTGCGGGACGCTACCAGTGACCCGGGAGGCTCGCAACGCTCCCGGGTGTCGATTCCTGGCTTTGTGCTAGGACGCGCCCTCCATGTCTGAGTTACTTAGCCTAGAGCAGGCCCCCGCGGGCCTCGGTGCCGCCTTGCGCAAAGCCGGATTCGAGAATTTCACCGCCATTCAGCAGGCGATCTTGGACCCTGAACTGGCAGGCCGCGACCTCCGCATTTCGTCCCAGACCGGCTCCGGAAAGACTGTGGCCCTCGGTCTCCTCCTCGCACCGAGCGTCGCGATTGCCGCGGCCACCGCGCAGCCACGCAAGGGCCGCAAGGTAGCGCCCGCAGCGCCCGTCGCGCTACTCATCGCTCCAACCCGCGAGCTTGCGGGTCAGCTCGGGCGCGAGCTCCGTTGGCTCTATGCACCGCTTGGCGCGCGTGTCCTGGTGGTCACCGGTGGAACCAGCGTCATGCAGGAACGCTCGCAGCTCCAGGCCCTCCCTCAGGTGGTCATCGGCACCCCAGGTCGCCTTCTCGATCATCTGCGCGCCGGGGCACTGAAACTCGACCAACTCAAGACCATCGCGCTCGATGAGGCCGACGAGATGCTCGACATGAATTTCGAGGAAGAGCTGGACGGCATCCTCGGGTATGCGCCCGACGCCCGCAGGACGCACTTGGTGTCGGCCACGTTCCCGCGCGAAGTCGTGAGACTGGCCGATCGACTTCAGCAGGACGCGGTTTCGGTGCAAGGAACGGTGCTCGGCCAAGCCAACGCCGACATCGAGCACGTCGTGATGCTCGTACGCCAGTCGGACCGATTCAACGCGGCGGTCAACGTGCTCCTTCGTTACCCCCAAGACAAGACCTTGCTGTTCGTACGCACGCGGGCCGAGACCGTGCGACTTGCGGAGGAACTGTGCGCAGCGGGGCTCGCGGCACGTGCCCTCAACGGCGAGATGACTCAGCGCGAGCGAACCGCCACCTTCAACCAGTTTCGTAGCGGTGCCGTGCAGTACCTGGTGGCGACCGACGTCGCAGCGCGCGGCTTGGACGTGCAGGACATCGGCCGTGTCATCCAGGTAGATCTTCCCGACAACGCCGACGTGTTCACACACCGAAGCGGCCGCACCGGGAGAGCCGGACGTCACGGCACCAATGTCCTCTTCGCCGCGGCCCGGGCAGAATTTAGGGTCAAGGGGCTGCTTCGTGGCGCTCGGGTCGAGGCGCGACTGGCACCCATACCAACTTCCGCAGAGATTCTTGCCGCGGCGGACGAGCGTCTCGCCGACAGCTTCCTGCGCGACCTCGCGCGTGCGGACGGCGACGTCGACGCTCGCTCACAGGACCTTGCCGAACGGCTTCTCGCCAAACATTCCCCCGCCGAGCTGGTCGCCTGCCTATTGAAGCGGGAAGCCGAACGCAGCCACGGTACGCCGAGAAACGTCCGCGACGATGCAAAGCCAGCGCGCCGCGAGCGCACGCCGCACAAGGCGGGCAGCAGATCGCAACCGCGGCAGAGGCCGCAAGGTGACTTCATCACCTATCAGGTCAGTTGGGGCGCACACGCCGGTGCCGACACGCGACGCCTTCTGGCGATGGTCTGCCGGCGGGGAGACGTATCGAGCGATGTCGTCGGTGCGATCCGGGTCGCGCCCACAAGCTCCACGGTAGAGATGTCATCGAGCGCAGCGCAGCGGTTCGAACGAGCTGTGACCCG
>QMMB01000095.1 GCA_003647035.1 Deltaproteobacteria bacterium
AGGTCTTTCGCCTCATATTGATGGGCATGAGCTTCTTCTTATTTGGGCGAGAACGATGAGGTGCGCTGCGGTCGCGATCGGGGTGCTGGCGGTCGTCGGACTTTCTGCATGCGGGGAAGACGCGCCGCCGCGTACAGATCTGCCGTACGTTCTCTATTGCGACATCGCTAGCGACGATTGCCAGCGTCGCATCTATGACTCCGTGGCAACGATGCTTGGGGCGGACGGGACTGACCCGCCTGCGATTCGAACGATTTCGGTCGAACAGCACGCGGACGAGGTGCGCAGCGGTCTCAACCTGGAAGACCTCACGGGCGAGGACGCGGAAACACGCGGCCTTCGCCTGATGGCTTTCATACCGGAGGCGTCCGACAGCGTTACCGAAACGCAAGCCGAGTACTGGATCAACCAGATCGCCGCGTACTATAGCCGCCGCAATCACGCGATCACGGTCATCGATCGCGACTACGAAGAGGTGAGCGCGCAGGCCCTGTTGGCGCACGAGTTCACGCACGCAATTCAGAACGTTCAGTTCAGCCTGGACGCAGTGGGCGCCGATGCCGACACCGAGGATGGTGTCATGGGCGTCCGCGGCGTGATCGAAGGCGACGCGACGCACAGCTCGTTTGCTTGGGCCTATCGAGAGCTGGGATACCTACCCGAAGAGATCGACTGGGATGCGATTCACGATGAGAGGACCGAAGGCGCACGCAAGAGGGCGGCGGACCCCGAGGTTGCGTTGATCGATTCGGCTTCGAGCTTTCCCTATTCATACGGGTTCGATTTCATGAGCGCGGTGACGTTGTCTGGCGGACTCGACGGCCGAGCCGCAGCGTTCGGTGCGCCACCAGCGACCGCGATCGAGGTGATGGCGGGCTACAATGCGGTGCTGGGCGCGTTCGACTTCCCCGAGGCTGCGCATCCGGCTCCGCTCGAGGGGCATGCAGTCGAGGTCGAGAATCGATTTGGCGCTTGGTATGTATACGGCTTTCTGCGGCGTCGCGGCATGTCGGACCACGCGGCTTGGATGACGTCGATGAGCTGGCTCGGCGATGAGCTCGCGATCTACGATGACGGCAACGAGGTCGTTGCAACCTGGCGGGTTCGCTTCGACCATGCCCTGAGCGCCAGCGTCCTCCGCGACCAGGTGAACGCCGACGACCGCGCGGTCGCTTGGTCGGCGGTTCTGCGCGACGCAGACGTGTTTGTCTTTGCTGCCGAAACCGAGGAGGTCCTTCTTGCGTGGGCTGGGCAGCCCCTCGATGTGATGACGGCTTCACTGATACCCAAGACCGCACGACGCAGGGGAGGGGCCGTATCGGCGGGTAACTGCCTGCAATCACGCCGTTTCTCGCTGCCGAATCCTCCTCCCTTGTTGCACTAGCGTTCGCCATCGCAAGCACCCGGCGTCGAAGCCTGAGCCGTTGACCCGACAGACGCATCACGGTACCAATGCCCGCCGCCCCGGTGACCGGTGCGGCTGTCACGGAGGGTTCAATGAGAGCGACTGTCTTGGCTTTGGTTTTGGGTGCCGTCGTCGCGCTCGCAGGGTGCGGGAGCGATGGAGACAGCGTGACGGGTGGTTCTGGTGGTTCAGCCGGGTCCGGAGGCTCGAACGGTTTCGATGAGCTCTACGAGCAAGGGCTCACGAAGTACGTCGGCGAATTCGCTCCAGAAGGTGATCCCACGTTCGACGAAGAGAACGGCATCGACACGTTCCAGTTCGCCGTTCCTGGAGATCCTGCGGCCGGGCGGCGCGGCCCGCTGTGCTTGCGCGGTACCGAGTACACCGTCGACACCCGTGAGGGCAGCTCCGACGAACTCGTGATTTTCTTGCAGGGTGGCGGAGCCTGCTGGGCGGATTTCTGTTCGGCGTTCGAGGAGACGAACTTCCTTCGAGACGTCAGCGGGGGCATCCTGAATCCCGCGCTCGAAACCAATCCCGTGGCCGACTGGGACGTCGTCTACCTGCCTTACTGCGACGGTTCGCTCTTTGCGGGCGACGTGGACCGAGTTCTCCCCGGGAGTGTCCTCGGCGAAGGTGGGCCCGACGAGAGCATGGGATATCAACGCGGCTTGCAGAACCTCACTGCGGCGCTCGACATCGCCCTCGCGCAGTTCCCGAATCCGAGCCGAATCCTGTTGACCGGCGTCAGTGGCGGTGCGTTCGGTACGATCGTCGCGTTGCCCTTGGTGCGCTACTACTACCCGGAAACCGAACTCCTGGTATTCAATGATTCCGGTGTTGGCGTCGCCAAGGAGGGCAACCCGGACTTCATCAACGAAACGCTGCTGGCCGGCTGGAACGCGGCCTCGCTCATCCCCGTGTCGTGTACGGACTGCACCAGTAACGGTCACATCACACGCTACATCGACTGGCAGCTTGCGGCGGATGACAACTTCACCATGAGCGCACTGAGCTTCAGCGCCGACTCGGTGATCTCGACGTTCTTCTTGATGATCCCCGCTGCCGACTTCACCGCATCGTTACTGGCGGAGACCGGGCGAACGACGACGATGTTCGAGGATCGATACAAGCGGTTCATTCCCGTGGGTGCAGCGCACACGACCTTGCTTCGCGAGACCTCGGACGGTAGCGGCGGAATCGTGGAAATCGGAAGCCTCGAGACGGAGATCGACGGTGTCAGCGTCGTCGATTGGCTTACCGCCATGATCGATGGCACCGAGGGCTGGGACGACCTGGTTGACAGCGCCGTCGAGTAGACGCAAACTAGAACACGTTCTACTCCTCCTTCTAAGCCTTCGAAACAGGGGACTGTCCCCTCTTTCGAGGGATTAATTTTTGGGTGTTTGCATGAAGACTGAGATTTGTGAGCGGTTGGGGATCGAGTTTCCCATCTTTGCGTTTAGCCACTGCCGCGATGTCGTGGCTGCGGTTAGCCGGGCTGGCGGGCTCGGGGTGTTGGGCGCGGTCGCGTACAGCCCGGCGCAGCTCGAGCTCGAGCTGAAGTGGATCGACGAACACGTCGACGGCAAGCCGTACGGCGTCGACACGGTCATCCCCGCCAAGTACATCGGCAAGGATCAGGGCGACATCACCAAGGATCAGCTCGACGAGATGATCACGCCTGCGCACCGTAAGTGGATCAACGAGCTGCTCGATCGCAACGGCGTGCCCCCGCTTCCGGATGACGTTGAAGAGATGGAAGGCCTGCTTGGCTGGTCCGCATCGGGCGGACGTGCGCACTTCGAGGTCGCGATGAAGCATCCGATTGCGCTCATCGCGAACGCCCTCGGGCCACCTCCCGAAGACATCATCAGCCAAGCGCACGACAAGGGCGTGTTGGTTGCCGCGCTTTGCGGCACCGTGAGGCAGGCGATCAAGCAGAAGACCGCTGGCGTCGATATCGTCATCGCATCGGGCTTCGAGGCGGGGGGCCACACCGGCGAGATCGGCACGATGGTCTTGTTGCCGCAGGTCGTCGATGCGGTGGCGCCGACGCCAGTGCTCGGTGCCGGCGGAATCGGCTCGGGCCGTCAAATGGCAGCTGCCATGGCCCTGGGCGCCGCGGGCGTTTGGACGGGCTCAATTTGGCTGGCCACCGAGGAGTCCGACTCGATTCCCTCGCTCGTGGACAAGCTTCTCGAGGCGGACTCGACCGAAACGGTCCGTTCGCGTTGCATCAGCGGTAAGCCCGCCCGTCAGCTCAAGACGGCGTACACGCGCGCGTGGGACGAAGACCCAGAGTGTCCGGGCTACCTTCCGATGCCGCTTCAGTTCATGGCTACGGCCGAGGCCACGCAGCGCATCACGCGCTTCGCTCAGACCGGTGCCGAGGGATCGAACACGCTCCTTGGTACGCCCGTTGGACAGGTCGTCGGTCAGATGAACACCCGCAAGCCTGCTCGCCAGGTCATCGAGGAGATGGTCAGCGAATACATCGACGCGGTCGAGCGGGTCTCGACCCTGCTCGCCGATTCAGACTAGCGCCCCACGATCATTTGCACTGGCGGTTCACGTCGCGAACGCGACTCGCGAGCTTGCCGGTGCGGTTCGCCTTTAGATAGCGCGCGGCCATCTCGCAGCCTTCCTCGGTTGGTCCGAGCAGGGTGGCGAGGCGGCCAGCTGCGACTGGCATCGGGATGGGTGCGTTGGCCGCCTGTCGTAACGGCGCCTCCGGCGAGCGCTCGCGGTCTTCTTCGATGTCGGCGTGCAGCAGGTGCACGTCGGCGTCGTTCGGCATGAGCCCCGCCGCCTGCTTCCCGTAGCGCACGGCGAGTCCCCGCTTCTCATCCGCGAGTGCGAGCCGCGCCTTGACCGCCAGCGCCCAGACCTGAACCTGAGGTCCGGCCTTCAAGGGGTTGCCTTCCGCGTCCACCGCTTCGGCTGCGCGCTCGAGCGAGTTCTCGCCACCCAACTTTCGGCGTCCGTACATCTGCGCCAGCGCGAGGCCCGTGTCGGCGAGCCGTGCATCCGCCCCTTTGCGCTTGGCTTGCTGAAAATAGATTCCCGCTCGCGTGTAATCCTCAGCCTGTAGATACACGCGCGCGCCAGCGAGTCGAAGAGCCACGTTGCTCTTGTGCCGCCCGACCGCGTTCCGCATGGTGGTGACCCCGCTTTGCCCGGCACCCGTACGTACGAGGAAACGCACCCGCTGTTCGTCCGCTCGCAAGTCCCTTACCCTGGCCTTGTCCATCTGGTCGACGGTCTCGGCGGCGAGGGGGAAGTCGCCCATGCCGATCAGCAAGGCCACGAAACCGGACAAAGCGCGCGGTTGCCCAGGGTCGAGCTCCAACGCTTTTTCGTAGCTGGCCTTCGCCTCTTGGTTTGACCCGACTTCACGCGCCGCGTCGCCCCGCAGCGCAAACAAGCTGGCGTCGCGCGGGTTGAGCTCCACGGAGCGGTCGAGCTCGCCTACGGCCTTGGCCGGCTCACCCTTTGCGAGCAGCACTCGCGCATGACTGCCATGCGCCCAACCTTCTTCCTCGAACGCGGCTAGCGCAGCCGCTGTCGCCGTCTCGGCGTCTGAGAGGCGGCCCGCATCGATGTATGCCTGGGCTGCTGCGTCCACGAGTGTCAGATGATTCGGCGCCGCGTTGAGACCGGCTTGCAGTACGGCAATCGCCTCGTCGGTGTGACCCCCTTCGAGCAGAGCATCCGCCAACGCCTTCGAGGCCGCGACGCCCCAGCGCGGGTCACCCGCCGCCTCCTTATAGAGCGAGATCGCCCGATCGCGCTCCCGAGCCCGTCCCGAGCCCTTCAGCAGCTCCGCGATCACCAGTGCACGAAACGCGGGTTCTGCTGCTTTTTCCGGCCCAAAACCCGCACCGCTCAGCGTAGCGAGCCCTGCGCGCGCGTCGCCCGTCTGCGCGTACCACCACGCGATCACGTGCGCGCGGGTAAACAGGTCGGCCGACGGCCCGCCCGACAATCGCTTGAGCAGCCGCCTGGCGTCACCGGATCGCCCAAGCGCGAGGAAGAGTTGGGCGGTCCCGATGAGCAATGGCTCGTCGACACGAAGCTCGGGCTCCGCCGCGGCACGCGCGTATTCGTACGCCATGCCGATGGCGCCTCGCTGGTATGCGAGGATACCGGTGATCAAGTTGGCCCACGCTTTGTGCACGACCGATGCGTTGTCGTCGTCACGTACCTCGCTCCCGAGCGCGAGTGCCTCGTCGGCGTTGCCTTGCTGAAGGCCGACGATTCGCGCACGGGCGATCTTCGTTGCTGCCGTCGCGCCGCCCACTTGGTCGAGCACGGCAAGTGCGGCTTCCGGATTCTCTGTTTTTGCGGTGATACGGGCGAGCAAAGCGGCCGGCTCCGGCGCACCCGGCCGTGACTCGACGACTCGTTGCGCGTCTGGAAGGGCTTGCGCCCACTGGCCGCGCGCCACGGCGATGAGGGCTCGGCCGTGGAGGAAGGCATCGGATTGATCAGCGTACTTGGCGGGCCTCTCGGCCTCCGCGTGCGCCGCGCGCGCGTCCCCTTCGGCGAGGAAGGCGTAGACTCGGGCAATCCGTTGGTCAGGGTCGTTCTGCTCGGGCGACTCTGCAAGAAGCGTCTCGCTCTTCAACAACTTTTCGTGGTCCCCGCCGAGCGCCGCCGTGGCGAGCAGCCGCGCCCGCACGGAGTCGTTCGGGTCGTCTCGTAGGAGGCCCAGCGCATTGTCGATGGTGTCGGGGCTGCCGTCGTTGATGACCTCGTCGAGTGCGGATGCCAAACGAGCCGCGTGGATCCACCCGAGAATCAGAGTTGCGACGAAGAAGAAGATCAGCGCCGCAATACCCGCCGCGATGAAGCGCCGGATGCGTCGCTTCATCGCTTCCTCCGGTGGCAGGACGATCCTGTCGACTGGCGCAATCGATGGTGTGGCGTCCTCGACCTGGAACAGGTCAGATGGTTCTTTCCGCGAGCTCGAATCTTTGTCGGCCACCGTGCACCCCTCCCCGATGATGTGCGCCCCTGGCTGCACATTGTCGCGTCAATCGGGGCGTCGGCGCAAGTCTAAGGACTAGAGGACGAACGGAATGATGGCGCGCCGCGTTTTCGGGTAATCGCTGAAGTGCTCTTGGTACCAGCGGTGGTTGGAAAACGCGCGTGGAACGAGGTTTGTCGCCGTGAACCACGCGAATACCCACGCGGGCACCGTCCACGCGGCGAGGGCGAACCCGATCCATTCGACGATCTCGCCGAAGTAGTTGGGGCTGGAGAGCCAACGGTAGAAGCCACCCTGGGGGATCTTGTAGTCGCTTTCACCGGGCTTTCTGAGGTTGAGAAGGATCGCGTCGGACTGCTGGTTGATGAGGTAGCCAGCAACGAAGACCAGGACCCCGATGATGAAGCGCGGGTCGGTGAACCAGTCGGTGCTCAGCAGGTGGGGCGCGAGCACGGTAATCGCAAACGCGTTGGTGGAGCCGTTGGCCGCGTTGAAGCCCAAAGCGAGCAGGCCGGTGACGAGCGGCTTTTGTTTGTGCCCCCCGCGCATTCGGAACGGGTAGATGAACGACCGGTACACGTAGTGAAACATGTACATCCCGAAGAGGACGAGCGGGACGGGCTTGAACGCGTTGTCCGACATGAAGTAGACGACCGCGAACGACACTGGAGACGGCGCCTCCATGATGCCCCACAGAATGGTGGCGTTGACGGTGGGGCCCCAACCCGGGCGCAGATGGCGGCCGTACGGCGCGGAGATGAACGACAAGAGGACAAAACTGACGATGCCGAGAACGACGACGCCCAGCACGGTCCACGTATAGATGGGATAAGCCTGTAGGGACTCGCTGAACGCTTCGGTGATGGGCATTGCTCTCGCAGTCGGTCTGGCTTGAGCCTAGACTCGCGGGGTGGCCCCTAATTGGTTCATCGCGTTCCCAATGCAAGTGGATGGGTTGCGGCTGCATCCGGCCCCACCGCCACGTGTGCGTGTTTTCGCTACCTTGGACCTACACGTCACGCTGGGTTTTCTGGGCTCCGTGGAAGAATCCGACGCCCGCCGTACCTGGGACCGGATTGGCGAGTTCCCCTCGTTTCGGCGCGTGGCGGGGACGTTCCGCGGTGTCGAGCCGCTCGGCCACCCGGGGAAACCCTCCGCACTTGCCGCCATGGTCGACGCCGGTAGCGAGGCGCTCGTCGAGATGATCGTCGAAGCCAGAGGCCCTTTGCTGACCGGGGCCGGAGCGCCCGAGGACACCCGTCCGCCGCTTCCGCACATGACGTTGGCACGCATACAGCGCCGGGCTAACCCGAGCGAACGTCGGCAGGCGCTGCGATGGGCGCACACGATCGACCTGCGCGCCGTCAGGTTCACGACGGCGTCCGGTGCGCTCTACACATGGGCAGACGATCGCCAAGAGCGCCTCTTCCGGATCGTCGAGCAACACGAATTTTGGGCTTGAGGCACGTGTAGAACACCCGATCGGGCGATGTACCTCGGTGATTTGTGTGCTGCCTTGCCCGTCAGCCGGCCCACGCCGCGCCAGAACGTAGCTTTTTTCTTGCGAATCGGGTTCAATGCCGCTCGTAGGAACACCGCTCGATGTGGAAGAAGGCAGTCTTTGGAACGGTTTCGGCAAGCTTCCTGGGCTATGTCGTGTGGGTGTCTGGTTTCAGCTCCGCTCGGCACCAGGTCGAGTGGGACGTTGCGACACGGGTCACCTCTGTCCTCGAGCGGACGGGTTTGCGCGGGGTGGTCCCCGTGGTGGACGGGCGAGACGTCGAGCTTCGCGGCGACGTGCCGTCCGTGTCGGAGGCTCAGCGCGCGGTGCGCATTGTGAGCATGGTCCGAGGGGTGCGCGTCGTGAACGCGAACATGCTCGTCGCTGGCGAAGAACGCCTTGGGGGAGGTGAGACGTGACGTATCTCGTGCTGCAGATGATCGGGGCCTTGCTGATCGCCGCTGTGTTTGGTGGCGTGTTGTTGTGGCTAGGCCAGGTGTTTTGGGGTCGCCTGGTCGCCCCGGTGCGCGCCAAGACCCTCGAGTACGAGCTCGAAGAGGCGCGGTCCGACATCATTACGCAGGATCAGCGCATCCAAGGGCTCCACAAAGAGCTCAACGCTTCAGCCGAGAAGCTCGAAGCGGTGCAGCGTGCCAAACGGCAACTCACTGCGACACTGGACTCCCGCAACCACTCGATGCGAGAGGCCACCGAGCGGCTGTCGGCGATCGACCTCGAGGAACGACCGACGTCGCGCGAATCTGCGGAAGATTTGCGGCGTGAGCTTCGGATGGCCGTGGAGGAGCGTGATGCATCGCAGAACGCACTGCGGCAGGCGGAGACCCGAGGCGCGCGGCTTCAGACCGAGCTCGAAGTGCTGCACGGCATTCACGAACGCATGCTCGACGACATCGAGCGTCTCAAAGGTCGCATCCGCGAGGCTGAGCTCGAAGTGAAGACGACAGGTGAGTCGCGTCCGCCTGCATGGGTCATGGTGCACCCGTTCGGACCGCGCGACGATCTTCAACGGCTCGAGGGCGTCGACCCCAGTCTCGAACGCTCGTTGAATCGCCTTGGCATCTATCACTTCCATCAAATTGCGCGCTTCGATGCCTCGGACGTCGAGTGGCTCGTCGAGCACGCGGACGGGGTTCCAGCGCAGACCATTCGCGACAGTTGGATCGTCGACGCCTCGCGACTCGCGGGCGCGCAAGGCAACTGAGTCTTTAGGTCGGTTTAGGAAGCTGCGTCGAGCGCTCTGTCTGCGAGGCTCGTCAGCGCGTCGCGCGCGCCCTCGAGGTCGCGTTCCAAGTCGCTCACGATCGGGCGGGCATCCTCGGCTGCTTCAACGCTTTGCAGCTTGGCACAGGTCTCCCCAAATCGGCGCGCGCCAAGCTGTTGACTGCTGCCCCGAACCATGCGGGCCGCGGCGCGCAGCGTAGAGAGGTCATCGGCTTCGATCGCGGCCTTCATGCGTGCGATGCTCTCTTCGTCGGCCTGAAAGAAGCTCTCGATGACATCGCATATG